>CAQFKO010000026.1 GCA_948787875.1 uncultured Eubacteriales bacterium | reverse complement strand
TAACAAAAAAAAAGCCTGTTTATTGAATAACCCATCAATATTTTTATTAATCAAAAATGTTTTAAGAGGTTTTTAAATCTTAATTTAATTAAGCATACTTCAAAAGGCGATGTATTTAAATTTTTGATAAAAAATGAAAAATATAAGCCAAATGAAATATTGATGATAGGAGATAATTATTCTCATGATATAGAACCAGCATTAAAACTTAATATGAATGCTCTGCATTTTAGAGGCGATTTTAATCAGATTTATGATTATATGACAAAAAATAATATCTGTGACTGCACAAAATATAAAAAAAATAGAAAGTTTATATATGCAAATCAATAGCGTTTTTATGATAAATATATTCTCGATGGAAAACTGAACATTTGCTAATTTATTTTTTTGCTAGTTTCAAATTGCTGAAACCTTTAGTGAGGTTTTTGAGTTAAATGTTAAAAATTAAATATAATAAACAAATTTTTGCATTTTATAAATAAAAATTAATATTTGGAATTTTGCATTTGTGTTAGCATTTCACCGAATGGGCTAGCGGTTTTTGCACTTTCCGAATCAATATTCCAGCTTGTTGAAGCTGTGAGCGCTGAGTCGAAAATCACTTTTTCGGCAAGTTTTTTTGCGGCGTTTTCGTCTTTTCCTTTTACAAAAAATGCTACCGCCAAAGCATTTTCAACATTACTTAGTTTTGGCATTTTTGTTTTAGTATTTATATTTTTATAATCATTTACTGCCATGGCTGTATTTAACATATAATTGAATTCTTTGAAATAACTTGAATTTTCTGTAAAATAATCGCCGTCGATAATTGACTCTGCCATTACATCTTTAAACACTTGCGGAGTTATTCCGTCATAGTTTTCAGAAAATATTTTAACCAAAACCTTTGCGTTATTTAAGTCTGATTTTAAGTCAACATAGTGCTCATTAATTTGTTCCCTTAATTCTCTTGAAGCAGTTTGAGTTAAATTATTTAACTTTCTTTTGCACGCATTTTTGAAAAGAACTTCAAAAACTTGAATGAAAATTTTGTTTAAATCTTCCGTCCAAGGTTTTGTTCCCTCTCCGAAATATGGGTGAATATATTTGTTTACGCTTTCGTCTTTTGCTTTGTTCATATAAACATCGTCAATCAAACTTTCTATGCCAAAATTCAAACCTTGAATAAAATCTTCGTCATTCATAAGTAATGACTTAATTTGCTCAAAATTGCTTTGATTCAAAACATTTTCTTCGCAATTGAAAAATAATTCTTGTGCCTCTGATATTTGTTGAATCGTTTGAGGCTCTATTTTATATTTGCCGTTTTTGCTTAGTAGTTCTTCAACCTCGTCTGCTTTTAACAGAGAATGGCAAATTGTTCTGCCCATGCTGTTTTTTGTGTCAAGGGTTGGGTCTACATAAAATATTCCTTCTGTTGAAAAAATCGGGTCGTCAATTTTTACCAACAAAGCCTTATGCCCGTTGTTTTTTGAATTCAAGCCTTTTTGAAAGTTTTTTATTACCTTTTTTGCAGTTACCGCTTGGCAAGGAATATTTAGTTCTGATAAAGCTTTTGCCAATTTTTCGGTAGCTTTTAAGTCGGCATATTTTTCAACTAATTTTTCAACATTTTCACTGTTATTTTTTTTGTTTTTTCCTTCAAAATCAAGCGCGTTTGTATATGCATAATAATAGCGCTCTAATGGTGAAAGTTCATTTAAAATTTGGTTGTTTTGGTTTTCCATATCAAAATCTCCTACAACAGCATTTTATCATAATTATATTCGTTTTTCAAGTGCAAATTAAATTTTTTGCTTATTATTGTTTGCCGTTAATTTGTTTACAACAAGTCGAAAAAGTGTTATTATATGGGCATGGAAGAAGAATTAATAAACAAAAACAAAGAAGAATTTATTTCAATTGCAAGAGAAAATATAAAGCGTGATGGGCTGGAAGAACTTTTGACTTGGCTGGAATCTACTGATTTTTTTGAAGCTCCCGCAAGCTCAAAATTTCATTCGGCAGAAGCAGGCGGACTATGCTTTCACTCTATTAATGTTTTTAACCGTTTGTTTAAACTCGCAACTGACGAATTCGGCGACAATGTTAACAAAGAAACAATTGCTGTTATTGCACTTTTTCATGATGTTTGCAAATGTTGCTATTATAAAACAAGTTTCAGAAATGTTAAAGAAAACGGTGAGTGGGTTCAAAAACCATACTATTCTATTGATGATATGTTGCCTTATGGGCACGGAGAAAAATCTGTTTATATGATTAACGGCTATATGAGGTTAACTCGCGAAGAAGCCTTGGCTATTAATTGGCACATGGGCGGGTTTGATAAGCGTGTGATTGGCGGTGATTATTCTATGGCTAAGTCATATTACAAATATCCTATTTGTGCACTTGCTCATATTGCCGATATTATGGCAACTTATTTGGACGAAACTTCACCTGAATAAACTTTTTTTTTGCTATGCGCCACTATATTGGCATTTGGAGGATTATTATGGATTACAAAAAATTAGCAACACTTTTATATAATGACGTTACACTTACGCCCGAGTATTTTTATGAAAAATATCCGGAAAGAAAGCTTTCACCGGGTGCTGAGGTAACAAGAACCGCACCAAGCCCTACCGGTTTTTTTCACACAGGTTCGCTTTTTGGTGCAATGATAGACAAACTTGAAGCAGACCGCACAAACGGCATATTTTATCTTAGAATAGAAGATACTGACCAAAAACGCAAGATTGAAAACGCCGCAAATGTTGCCTATAATATGTTATGTGCTTTTAACACAAAGCCAAACGAGGGCTTTGCGGGCGAAGGGAAGCTTGAAGTTGGAGAATACGGAAGCTATGTTCAATCGCAAAGAATTGACATTTATAAGGCTTTTGCAAAAAGATTGGTCGAGCTTGGCAGAGCGTTTCCTTGTTTTTGCAAACAGAGCGAAGGCAAAGAAGATATAAAAGAACGAAGACTCAAACAACTTGAAGAAACAGGCACTATCATTGAGCAAGACCCTTGCAGAAACCTTGACCTTGCGGAAATTGAGCTTAACTTAAAAATGGGCAAGCCTTGGGCTCTTAAACTTTTGTCACAGGGCGACCCAAACAAAACCTTTGAATTTAATGACCTTATCAAAGGAAAAAGAGAGCTTCATGAAAATTGCAAAGACATAGTTCTAATGAAAAGCAACGGCATTCCTCCATATTCTTTGGCACACGTAGTTGACGACACGCTTATGCATACAACTATTGTTGTTCGCGGTGAAGAATGGTGGGCCTCACTAAATGCACACCTTGAAGTGTTCAGAGCGCTTGGAATTAAACCGCCTAAATATGCCCACACTCCCGTTGTTTGCAAACTAGACGAAGCAACAGGCAACAAACGAAAACTCAGCAAGCGTTATGACCCGGAAGCAGATACCAGATATTTTTTGGAGCAAGGCTACCCTACTGTTGCACTTAACGAATATTTATTGAACCTTTTAAACAGCGACTTTGAAAATTGGAGAAGAGCCAATCCAAATTTGCCATACACAGACTTTCCGTTCTCTATTAAAAAAATATCTTCTTCTAACCCAATGTTTGACCTTGTTAAAATTAATGATATTTCTAAAAATATAATTTCAAGAATTCCTGCAAAACAGCTTTTGAGAAACATTGTTGATTGGGCAAACGAACATGACACAGAGTTCGCAAAAGTATTGCTTGCAAACCAAAATTTTGCCGAAAAACTTTTAGCTGTTGACCGTGAAAACGATAGGCCAAGAAAAGATATCGCACATTACAGCGAAGTTAAAAATATTTTTTCTTATATGTTTGAAGAATATTTTGACAAGGCTTCTACGCTTAATTTTGACGACAAAATCAGCAAAGAAAACATCAAAAAATTCTTAACCGAATATTTAAAAGATTTTTGTTTTGACGACGACAAACAAGAATGGTTTGAACGCCTAAAAGCCACAGCACAGGCTTGCGGATTTGCAAACATGAAAGAATATAAGGTTGAGCCCGAAAAATATGTTGGAAGTGTTGCCGACGCAAGCAACCTTGTAAGAGTTGCTCTTACCGGCAGAACCACAACCCCTGACCTTTTTGAAATCATTAAACTTTTAGGAAAAAGCAAAGTTGCCGAGCGTTTACAATATGTTTTAAACAATATCTAAATAACATAACAAAGCATAGCATGATTTTTATAAAAACAAAAGCCGATTCAAATTTGAATCGACTTTTTTGTTTGAGCTAATTTGCATCAACCGAAGCAAAATATATGGAACTTAAATTAAGAACAATTTCAACAGGCTGAGTTTGTCCGTTTCTTGAAACATATAATTTTACTTCGTCGCCCTCTGTTGCAGAAAGCAAAAGTTCCGAAAATAGATAATTTTTTGTGACTAAATATTCTTTGCCATTAATTATAACGGATTCCAAAATATCCCCCGCCTTTAAGCCCGAAACTTCGGCAAGACTGTCTTCTTTTACTAAAAGAATTTTTATTTCTTCAACAACATCAACATATCCTTTGCTAGAATCATAATAAGGAACTGAACTGATGGTTTCGGTTTCGATTCCAAGCACGGGCTTTGTTACATGAATAACATCTGCTCCGTTGCAAGTTTCAATAATTTTTTCAACCAATGGTTTTGTTATGGTTGCAGGAATTGCATAATTAATCAAATAGCCTTCGTCTCCGCCGTTGGTTATTCCCAAAAGCTTTCCGTTTGAATCAAATAGTGCTCCGCCACTGCTTCCATGCTCAATAAATGCGTCAAATCTGATAAGCCTGTGAACCTGAGTAACCCCACCGACCGTCATTTTAACATTGTCGCTATGAACACTTACAACGCCCGTGGTTACAGCCACACCATAGCCCCTTGCATTTCCGATTGCAATAACGCTTTCTGCGAGGTGTGCAGGGTCGTCACGGAAAGTTACCGCTTTGCAACCCATTTTTTTCATAAGCGAACTTCTTGTAACTTTTAAAACAGAAATATCATATTTTTTTGAACCGCCCACAAATGTTGCACTAACCGTTTCTGTTGAGCCGTAAAACAAAAGTCTGTAATATGGGTAGTTGCTGTCTTTGCCCATAATCGTTGAGTAATAAGTTACATGATAATTTGTAATTATATAAGCGTTTCCGTCATTGTCTATGCTATAAACAACTCCGCTTCCGCCCGAAGAAGACTGTGAAAGCGAGGTTGGCTGTGAACGAAAGGCATAAACCTCACAAACACTGAGAGCATTTTCGTTGGCTACAAGTGCTGTTGTGTCTAAATTGGTTGTATTATTTAAAAAGTGTTCTCTTATAAAATCCAAATACGAACCTTCAAACTCGCCACTTGCTATTGCACTTTCATATAATTCGTAAGTATCGATTTGCGAATTTTCGCCGTCTTTTCCGTCTTCACCATTTTTGCCTTGAAGACTTGCCAGCCAATCTTTTACCGTGCCCTGAAATCCATTTTCCACCGCAAGATCATACGCCGACTTACCTTGCATAGAACACGCAGAAAATATCATTATGCATGGAACAATAAGAAGCAACAATAACGACTTTTTTATTATATTTAATATCTTTGTTTTTTTATCCATTTCTTCTCCAATATCTATACAAATATTATATCTAACATTTGATGCTTTGTAAAACAAAAATCATACTCTTATTTTATGCAAGAGATTTTATTTTTATAAACCACAAAGAAAAAACCTTGCAAATTAATATATTTTTGCAAGGTTTTAATTTATTTTTTCTTTTTATACTTTGATGCACCGCAAACCGGGCATTTGTTTGCACCGTCAGGAACTGTACAACCACAATAGGCACAAACTCTGTTTTTCTTTTTGAGCTCTTCTTCAATCATGTCAATTTTGGCTTCTTTTTCTTTTATTTCTGCCTTAGTTTTTTGCTCTTCAAGTTCTGCCTCTTTTTTAGACTTTTTGGCAGCAAAAACTATATTTAAAATAAGTCCCACAACCAATGCCACAGCAACCACAATAGAAACTATTGTTGCCGTGTTTAAAAATTTTGCACTTGAAAGCAACCCCTCTGTTTCTAAATAAAGCATTTTATATTCTTTCAATTCATAAATTTCTGTTGGATAATCTAAGTTAATTGAAATCCAGCCACCTTCACTTTGATCATAAGTATAGGCAATATTTATTTTTCCTCCAAGCCCTCTTAACTGACTTTTTGTAAACTGTGCGTATGTTTCACCTATAAAAATTTCAGTTTCAATCTCACCGGTTATTTCATTAACATAGTGTGAGTTTTCATATTCATAAACAATATAAAATATTTTAACATCGCCATAATCGCCGTAATAATAAATTCCCGTGGTATCATTGCTGTAATATTCATAACGAATGTTTGTTGGAAAGGTTGCAGTGGCTATGTAATAACCATTTTCTTCCGCGTCTTCTGCCTTTGCAGAGTTAATCATGTTGTTATAATAAACATTGTCTTCTTGCATAAGATTTAAATAAATGCTGTTTTCTTTTGCATCGCTTTTGTTGCCCGAACTTGCCAAGCCCATTCCAAACGCAAAAAAGCAAGCCATTATAAAAAACATTGACAGCACACTCATTAAAACTTGCCTTGCTCCCGACACAATTACCGTGCGTCCGAAAAAGTGCATATGTATTGGGTGTCTGTGGCGCATTCCTCCACCATAAAATCCGCCGAAAGAACTTCTTCCTCCCGAAAATCCGCCGCCGCCTGAAGAATGACCTCCGCTGCTATGGCTGTGTGATGGTCCTGATGGCATAAAATAAACCTCCAAGTAAATTATTATTCTAAAAATATTTTATTACATTTTTATGCACTATGCAAATATATTTGTTACAAAATGCTTATTTTTGTATAATTTTTAATTTAAAATTTATAATCTTTTTTTGTGACTTTTTTATCTTTTGCATTTGAGGCTAAGTTTGATTTTTTATCTGAACTATTTTCTGTTTTATTATCTGAATTTTTATTTGATTCTTTTTCACAATTATTTTTGTTGTTTCCAGGCAAGTCAGAATTTTGTGCTAATTGCGCATTAACAAATTCAGCATTATCTTCGATTGGCAATTCTTCGGTTTTTGGCATAAGTGTCCTTTTTTCGCTGTCGTCTTCACCAAAAGCCAGCATTACGCTTAACAAGAAAAAGTAAAGTCTTTCGTCAACACACGCCTCTTGCATAAACAACAAAAGCATTATAAGCAATGGAAACAAAGTTCTTACCGAATATTTTAGCTTGGTTTTGGTTGCCCTTATATACGACCAAACAAGAACGCCGATTGCGGCTGTGCCGATAATTCCAAATCTGTAAATTACCATTACATAAAGATTGTGAGGTCCGATTTCTACCGCGTCTTTTGTGAAAAGCCCCACTCCGAAAAGAGCTTTTTTTACACTTGAAAAAGTTTCACCTAAAAACTTTTGCCAAATATCTACCCTTCCCGTAGTGATATTATTAAGAATATCGTCACTAAAATGCATGAAAAATCTGTTTAAAATTATGTAAACCTGTTTGTAGAAAATTCCGCAAAAAACAAGAGTTACTATTACTACCGGCAAAATAAATTTTAGAGAATTCTTTTTATAAACCTTTATTGACATTATAAATGTAAAAATTATTACTATGACAAATATTACCAAAAAGGCTTTTGACAAGGTCAATATTCCAATAGCGATTGAACAAGTTGTGCCCGCACAATAAATTATATTTTGAATAAGGCTTCGCTTGTCGTCTTTTTTGAGGTATTCATAAACAACATAGGTGATTGCAAATGCAACATAAACCGCAAGGTGATTGACATGAAAACATAAAAGTGTAAGTCTTTTGCCCTCTGAAACTGTTAAAAATATTCTGTCGCGAATTGACATAAAGCCATAGCCCCAATCGTCAAACACAAACATTTTTGCGGACGGAATCAAGTATAACAAAGCGCCCATCAAACAAGAAACTGTTATTCCCAAAAGCAAATAAGTGCAACAAGCTCTTGCCTTAAATTGTTTGCGATAACAAAAAATAATATAAAAATAAAATAATATTCCCACAATCATTAGGCCTTGAAGAGCGCCATAACTGTTTACATCATAAAATATTGCAGAAAAAACAACTGAAATAACTGCCGTTAAAATAAGAGGAAGTTTTTCTATCTTTATGTTTTTTTTGCAAAGGTCAATGATAAACCTTGCAAGAATCAAAACAAAAGTGCAAACTGATATTCCGATAAAAAGTATCAAAAAGCCCGAGAACGCAAGACAATAAAAGTTTATGCACATGATTTCGGTCAAGTTGAAAAATATCATGCTGACAACCAAATACAGCATAACAAAAATCATAAAAGGTTGCCAAAATGTTGACAGAAATAATAAAAGTGTGCTGATGCCAATAGTGCAAGCCAGCCTATTACTTTTATAAAACTCTTTTGCCTTTAAACAAAACTCTTTAAATTTTTGCACAATAATTTCCTTTATCCCTAGTGACCTTTTTTTCTTTTGTAAAGTTACTATTAATAATATAAAATTAATATCACCAAAAGTCAAGCCTATCAAAAACAATATAAAAAATTTGTATGATTATTAACAAAAAATGCTTTAATATTGTAATAATTTGAATAAAGTGCATCAAAAACCCCGCTTTATGCTTGCGGGGTCTTTCTTTATTTAGCTGTTAAAATTAAAAATAATTTAATTTTTTATCTAATTTTATTTATGTCTTTTTTGATTTTTTTATTGAAATTAATCAAAATATTAGATCTTACAATAACTAGTGCACCTATAAACCATCGCCAATTTTGCGCAAAATAGCCTAATTTTTTATAAAATTTTAAGCAAAATAATTAAAATTTGGCATAACGCTAGCGTTTTTTTTGAAAAATAAAAAAACTTTACCAATTTCACAAAATCTGTGATTAGGTAAAGTTTTTAGTAAAATTAATATATTAAATCTAACTAAATGGTTTAAACATGACCATGAATACGAAGTCTGGTAGTGTTATCATAGCCCGGCTTCAAAGATGGAACAAGTATAGCTCTTCCTCCTAAAACAGGAACCGTCAACAAGTTGTTTGCATCAATTGAATATTCTCCCGGCAAAAATTGATAGTGCTCGCCATTGTTTTCCATATGCACTTCTGTGGCAGTAAAGGTTGCTGGCATAGCGTCGGTTACCACAACGTTAGTAGCATCAATGTTTCCGGTGTTTGTTAAAGTAATAAAATAATCTAACTCGTCACCACAGCAAATATTATCTCTGGTGTTTGATTTTGTTATTAAAACCTCTGCATATTGACATCTGTCTAGTGTAAGACAAGCAGATTCTTTGATGCATTCAGAAGAATTTTCTCCACATCTGCAACTGCAAGGATATGCTTCAACACACACATGATTTGTAATTTGTTCTGCTTCGGAATTACTTGCTACTGTAACAGTGTATTGTAAAAACATTTCTTCCTCACGAGAAAGTTGCTCAGTTAATTCAAATTCCAGCGGACTTATGCTGGTTGGTGTAACCATGTGCATTGAACCGCCAATATAAAGTCTTGCGCTTCCCTCCACATAAGTTACATCGTTATCGCAAAGATTGTCAGAAACCAAAAATCTTCCAAGGCATTGGCAACCCGTGTTTTTGATATGAACAAAATAAATTATTATTTCGCCAGGTCTGAAACACTCGGTTGTAGAAGTTTTGTCTACTTCAATGCTAAGTCTGTCGTTCATAGTTGTAGTAACAATATTTGAAGTATTTGTTTTAATATCAGTAGTTCCGGCATAAGAAAATGAAACCTGAGATTGATTAGTAATTGTTTGTGCCATTAATTTTTCTCCTTAGTATATTAGGCGTGTAATTAGCGCCTACTACAATTTATGATAAAAAATATAATTTTGACACAAAAATTTAAAAATAAAAAAAGCTTTACCATGTTCGGTAAAGCTAAATTTGGTGACCCCAAGCGGATTCGAACCGCTGACTTCACCGTGAAAGGGTGATGTCTTAACCGCTTGACGATGGGGCCATATAATTTTGTTTTTTTGCCGTTTGGCTTGCGCCCGACGGCTTAGCCATCGGACACAATAAGTTTTGGTAGCGGCAATAAGATTTGAACTTATGACCTGCCGGGTATGAACCGATTGCTCTAGCCAACTGAGCTATGCCGCCATATCTAAACTTGCTTAACGCTAATAATATAATATATTTTAAAAAATTTGTCAACAACTTTAAAAAAAAATTGAATTTTATTTTAAATAAAAAGAGAGAAGCTTTTCTCTCTTTCTGTTTTTTCAGCATTTTGCTGTATTTATTTTTAACGCCCGAGAAATTATTTTTATATTATATTTTGTAAGATTGGGCTTTGATTGGGGCGTGAGGCAAACATTGCCCAAGAACCAATTTATTATTCAAAATGTAAAAAATATAGATTTACCAACAAAATTATACAAAAAGCTAATATAATTTGGATTTTGCTTCTGCCTTACACTTTTCTACATAATCAGAATATTCTTCAAACTCGGTAGGCTTTTTGCTTTGCTGTCTTAAAATGGAAAGTTCTTGACTGACCGTGTATTTTTCTCTTACCATGCTTGCCACCAACTCTTCATATTCTGCTCTTTTTTGCTTTTGTTTTCTTAAATTATACTTTTCAATATTAAAGGTTAAGTCATCATTAAAATCTTCTCCAACGCAATCAAAGTGCATTTCATCAATCTCTACCTTAATATAATTATATGGTGGTTGTGATAAAATTTCTTCCGAAAACCTGCTATCGTTATATATGTTTTTATCTAAATATATAAAACCGTTTGGCTCTTTTCTAACTGCAATTACCATATTATTTTACTCCTTCTATTTTTGTAATAATATAACTTCCGCTAATTGCTGTGCTTTCTAATGTTCCCATAAAGTTTACCGTAAGTGCGGTTTTTGTTGTATTGACCATAACACCTATGCCCTTTGGACTTTCTGTTCCCGAATAGCCCAAGGCGTTGCCGTAATACGAAGTTGGCGAATAGTTAAATGGAACAAAACAAATAAGTGAACAATAATTTAAATAAGCATAAATCTTTAAATATTTATAGTTTGCATAATTGGCATAAAGCACTACTCCGCCTTGCACGCCCGCAGTATAGCCCAAATTTATTTGCGGATCGGGACTAGCTTTGTCATAAATAATATACATTTGGTCGGTTTTATTTATCTTTTGATTTAAACTTTGTATGTTATCTTTATAAAAATCTACTTCAACATCTTTTCCGTTTACTTTTATTCCATCAACGAAATTTTTTACACCGCCTATGGTTTGGTCACTGCTTAGGTCGACCTGAGTTTCCGAAGAACCCGCCGTTACCGCATATTCTGCCGAACTTGCCGTTTGGGCACTGTCAGCAAAAGTAGCATTAACTGCGTTTGTTGCAGACTCGGCACTTTTTGAAAGTTCTGCAAAGTCTGCATTTGTTGCGTGCTTAACACTTTCTATTTCTACGTTTCCATCTTCAAATTTGTTGATTATGCCAAGCATTTTTGACAAGTAACCGCTAATTGGGTCAAATTCAGACATATCGTCAGCCAGCGGACTTGGTTCTAACCTTAATTTTATTGCTGTGGTGTTTAAAATTGTGTGTTGGTCATAAGACGAAGTAAGAGCAACATGGCAATGCGTTGAATTCGGAAGAGCAGGCACATGAGCAGTGTCTCCTTCAAAATCCAAGGCAAACTTTTTTCCGTCAACAATAAATATTGCCGTTTTGCGTGTGCATTTTAGCCAATCTCCCTCAAACTCAAACTTTAAATAATAGTTTGAGTTTCCGCAAACTATTGGAGTATAGTTTTCTGAATAAGAAAGTCTGTTGCCACTCTCTTTTATATGAATAATATTCTTTTGTGAAATGTTTTCCATAATTTCCCCCTTGATATATTCATGATAACATGAAAAATTTAAAAAAAGAGCTTACCCCTGACACACTTTTTGAAAATTTTTTATTTTTTTGCAATAAAAAAATCCCGAGATATTTCTCGAAATTCTTTTATTTATAATTCAATCACTTGGTCTGCAATATTGCAACAACGCTCATCATGCGAAATAACAATAACGATTTTGTCTTCTTCCGATAATTCTTTCATAACCTTTAACACTCGCTCAACATTCTTTTTGTCCAGCTCATTTGTAGGCTCGTCTAAGAAATAGATATCTTTGTCTTTGCTGATTGTTCTTATAATATCTATTCTCTTTTTTTCTCCACCGGAAAGCGATTTTGCCACCGACCCACTCGTATTTCTTAAAAGTAATTTTTGCATACCGAATAATTTTACAAATTCTTTTGCCTTCAAACTCAGTTCTTTTTCGGGATAAGCAATGTTTTCTTCAATGCTTCTGTCAAATAAAACACTGTCTTGAAACAAATAAGAAATATGCGATTTATAATCATAAAGAGATTTGCACTTTGTTTTTCCGTTTAAAATAATATTTCCAGCATCTGATTCTCTTAGCCCGCAAATAGCATTGACTAAGGTGGTTTTTCCCTGACCGCTTTGTCCGCTGATAACATATAAGTTGCCTGAATTGAAAGTTATATCATAAGTCTTTTTAAAAGAACCAATTTTTACACTTAAATTTTTTACCTCAACAGTGCTGATTTTTTCTTTCAAATCATTTGATGCGCTGTCTTCGGCAAAGATTTCTTCACTGACAAACTCTGTGATTTTTGATTGCGGATAAATTTTTTGAAGATTGCAAAACTTTATCGACGCGTATTGCAAGTCGCTGGTAAGGTAGCCCCAATTTTCTACCATAGAATATATCATTATAAGTTCATTAATAATTATAGTAACCGCCGCCACAATGTTTGTTCCTCCACAAACCGAAGCATAGGCAATAACAATGCCCGCTAAACCCAAATATTCAAGCGAGGTTACCACCGTCCAATACCAAAATCCAATATTGGCTCTTTTTTTGTTTTGTTTAAAAAATTTGCTGTTTAGTTTTTTCAGTTCGGAAAGCTCCCTTCTTTTGCTTTCAAAAATAGTTATCATCGGAAGATTTGTAAGTGATTGCAAAAAGTGATTTCCTATTTTTGCATTTGTGTCTTCAATTTTTTCAACAACATTTTGTTGAAGCTTTGTTCTTACAAAAACACAAACCAAAATTATTGCAACCAATATAAGCGCGATTCCACCGACTAATGCATTTAATATGAATAGGTCAATTAGCATATAAATAACGCTTATAAAGTATACCAAAAACTGCCAACAAAACGGTTCAATTATATGATAAATGTTATCAACCGCATTTTTAACAATGTAGTTTGTTTCGCCAATTGTCATTCCGAAGTCAAGGTTTTTTCGCTCTAACAAAATTATTTCTTGTACTTTTTCATTAACCTCGCACATCATTTGTCGAGCAAAAATATCTATTAATCGATAACAAAGCATTCCGATTATCCAAAGCACAACCTCAATAGAACATATTACCAAAATATAAACAGGCACACTTAGCGGCAAAAGATTGATATATTTTAAAACTGAAACCGCCTCGCCCGTGAACCGAGCAATAATAAGTGCGGGAATAAGCGCTCCGAAAGTTTGCGCAAGAGCGGAAACAAAAGAAAATAAAAATATAAACACAAAAATAACCTTTTGCTTTTTGGTCATAAAATGCCACAAAAGTTTAAAGCTGTTAATTATGCTTGGCTTAAAATTATTAAATTTATCTTTTTTCTTCATAATAATACTATTATAATATATTTATTGAATTTGACAAATATTTTATAATTAAAAAAAGATTGAAAAATTTTCAATCTTTTATTTTTTTATCATAGAGCTTTGCATTGTGTCAGGAATGTTCAAGCCCAAAAGTTCAAGCACGGTTGGTGCAACATTTGCAAGGCTTCCACCGCTGATTAGCTTTGCATCTTTATATTTTTCGCTAACCAAAACAAACGGAACAGGGTTAGTTGTGTGAGCCGTATTCGGTGCGCCATCATCAAGCAACATTTCTTCGCAGTTGCCGTGGTCTGCAATAATAATGCAATCGCCTCCACAATTTACAGTTTCTTTTGCAATTTTATATGCACACTCGTCACAGCAAGTAACAGCCACTTTTGCGGCTTCTATGTCTCCCGTATGACCAATCATGTCCGGATTCGAATAATTTACCAACATAAATTCATATTTTTTTGAACGAATAGCCTCTAACAAACTTTCGGTAATTTCCTCCGCACGCATTTTTGGGTGGTTTGCAAAGTTTGTATCATTATAGCTGTCGATAAGCTTTCTGTCTTCACCTTCATATTGCTTTTCTTTTCCTCCGTTAAAGAAGAATGTTACATGAGCATATTTTGTGGTTTCTGCAATATGGAACTGCTTTAAACCAGCCTCGGAAACAAGCGCAGAAAGGTTGTCGTCAACAATTTTAGGAGGATAAATTGTGTTTAAATGAGAAAGTTCTTTTGCATATTCTTGCATTGGAGTCATCAATAATTTGTTTAAATTTTCGGTTTCAAACTCATTAAAGTTTGAATCGGTTAATGCAAAAGTAAGTTCTCTTGCGCGGTCTGAGCGAAAATTATAAAAAATTACGCTGTCACCATTTTTAATTGTTCCTTCTTTTTCTATAATTACAGGCTCAACAAACTCGTCTGTTATGCCTTTGTTATAACTGTTTTCTATTGCCTCAATATAACTTTTTGCCTCTTCACCCTCTCCATAAACATAAAGCCTATACGCCTTTTCCAAACGCTCATAGCGTTTTTCTCTGTCCATAGCATAAACTCTGCCACAAACAGTTGCAATTTTTGCGTTTGTATTTTCAATAAACTTTGAGGTTTGTTCAAGATAATTTTTTCCGCTGGTAACCGGAGTATCTCTTCCGTCGGTTATTGCATGAATATAAATATTTTTTATGTTATATTTTTTTGAAGCGTCTATTATGGCAAACATATGTGATAACTTTGAGTGAACACCGCCGTCAGACAAAAGTCCAATAAGGTGCAAGTTTGTTCCGTTTTCTTCTGCATATTTAAAAGCTTTTACGAGTGCAGAATTTTTTTCAAAATTGCCGTTTTTTATTTCATTATCAATATGAAGAAGGTCTTGCTCAATAATCCTTCCGCTTCCTATTGTAAGATGTCCGACTTCGGAGTTGCCCATTTGCCCCTCAGGCAGCCCAACCGCGTTTCCGCTTGCCTCAATTTGAGAATGCGGATATTCGGCAATAAGCTTTTCAAGGTTTGGCATTCCAGCAAGTTTTACTGCGTTTCCTTCTTTTTCGTCTTTGATTCCTAGTCCATCTAAAATACAAAGTGTAACCATTTTTATCTCCTTAAAATAATTAATTTATTATTTTTTTATATTTTTTTTGATTATTTGCACTTTTTTAATGCATTATAATATAATTTTTTAAATTTCTTTATATCAATTTCCGTACAAGTAATTGCGTTAGGCTCTGCGTTAAAATCCATAACCATAACCCCGCTCTTAATGCTTTCAAAATATTGAACTGCTATATTAACAGGTTCTATTTTAAAAATTTCGGGATTTGTTAAATATGCCACAGCACAACCGTCATGAGTTGCAATTCCGTTTTTAACATGCCTATCTTTATAACTTCTGAAAACCACTTCAAGCACACTGCCAGCATAGTTTTGAATTTTGGTATTAAAAACATCTTGCCAATCAAGATAAGCAGTGTGCCCCATTTCCATTGGAACAACCTCTAACTTTATGCCCGAAGAAAAGATTGCTTCCGCCGCCTCTGGGTCACAAGATACATTGAATTCTGGATAAGGCATTTCGCCGTTTGGAACTTGCTCGGTCGACCCCGCCATAAATACAAGTTTTTCTATTTTGCTTACAACGGTAGGATATTTTGTTATTAACTTTGCAAGATTTGAAAGCGGAGATAAACTTAAAATTGTTATTTTTTCGTCAGAAGCATTAAGCGTTTCATACATGGCTTCAACTGCGTCTGTGCCATCAACTACTCTATCATTTGGCTCAAATTCATACTCTCCAAGACCACCATTGCCATGAACTGCGGCTCTTGCTCTTTCTTTTTTAAAACACTTTCCATTGCCTTGGCACACTCTTATATTGGGGGCATCAATAAGCTCTAAAATATTATTTGTGTTTTTTGCAGCTTTTTTTGGGTCAACATTTCCAACATCAGTAGTGATAAGCTTTATATCAAACTTTTCACTTTTAACCGCAAGCAAAAGCGCAACGGCATCGTCAATACCTGTGTCGCAATTTAATATCAGTTTAATTTTTTTGTTTTTCATATAGTAGCTCCTAAAATTTTCACCTATTAACAATATAGCACAACTTCAAAAAATTGTATACAAAATAATCACTGTTTTAGCACAAAAAATATCTAGCTTAACGGCTAGATATTTATATTTTATCGACAGAACAAACTTTGTAAAAGTGCTTTGTTTTCAACATTGTCGTCAAGGTTGTTTATTGCGTCTTGAAGCAATAATAAGTCGTCTGTGTTATCTAAATTGCTTAAATTGTTTATTGTGTTTTTTATTCCTTCAAAGCTTGGGTCACTGCTGTTTGCTTTTTCCAAAATTTCTATTGCAATAACAGAATTATTAATAGTATCAACCAATTCATTAGCCGCAAGTTGTTTTTCTTCCAAAGTTTCGCCATTCAAAAAGTTTCCACTTTGCTGACTGTTGGCTTTTGCCATGTCGATAAATATTTGAGTAGCTTTAAGTTCGTTTGAAATATTATCCAAATTATGTTCGCTGTCAACAAAACCCGTCAAAATTTCAGTAATTATGCCCGCGCTTTCGTCTTGAACAAACGCTTCGATAACATTGTTAGAAATAATATTTTTTATTGTTTCTTTTAATGACGAAGAACTTAATATCTCACTTATATTGTTTTCCAGCACGGTTAAATCCACATTGCCGTCTGCCATGTTATTTGCAATTTGAACCGCTTTTTCAATAGCCTCGAATAAGGTTTCAAAACTGCAATCTTCTTTTTCCCAATTTTCTGTTATAGCAGAACTAATAGAACTTTTTACATTTTCCGAAACCGCAAACTTATCTGAGGCAATCATTCCGCTCACAAAAGTTTTTATTGGTTTATTTAACAATTGCGACGCCCTGCCACAATCAAGAGCAACACCAAGATTTGTTAAGCTTGATAATATGGCGTCTGAATTTGAACTGCCCTCTTCTTCATTGCCTGACACCGCACTCGCAACTTTTGCCAAGTTATTTATAAGCATTTGAATTTGAACTGCCTCGTTTTCCCAATTTATGTTTGCAATTTGCTCTTCGGAAAGGCTGTTATTCTCAAACGAAATTTCTTGTTCAAGAGTTATTTTATAAAGAATTTCAAACAATCCATTAAACAAATCAGGCAAGTTTTTTCTAAACTCCGAAGTTGACGCAAGATTTGAAATTTCGTTTTTTATAAAGCTTTGGTCATTTTGCAAATATTCAAGTATATCATAATTTTCTTGTCTTATTTCTTCAATAAATTTGTTGTCATTCGCAATTTTTATTGCATTAAACAAAACATTAACATTTTCGGAAATTCTGTCAATATCACCCATTACAAACACACTTAGCATAGATTTTGCAATAGGAGCATAGATGGCATTATCTCCATCAAGAGGCAAAGTTATTCCCAAAAATTTTTCGTCTTTTGCCCACTTTTCACAAAGAGTAGGAAGCAGGTCTTCAAGATATCTTGAAATTATTTGCGAACTTGTTGCATCTTCAAAAATCTCCATCAATCCATCAACAGATTTATTGTTTGTTATATCAAAAGTATTTTCAACAAAAATTTCTTTATAATCATTATAAGCTTTGGCAATTGAAATAAACTCATCGGTAAGATTTAAGCTTAACTTTCCGTGAGAAACCGAAGAAAGATAATCAAAACTTTTTGCCCCAAGATTGCTGATGCCGAATGCATTAAACAACTTGCCGGCAGCAGAATCGTCATAAGCATTTTTTAAATCGGCATAGGTTTTTAAATAACCTTCAACAATTCCTATTTTTCCGTCTTCTGTGTAATAAAGTTTTCTGCCCACAAAGTTTTGAGCCCCGACCGCCTCGGCTAGTTCATAAGAATATGCCTTGGCACTTTTTTCTTCTTCAATAAACTTGTTGCAAATATTCATAACACCGAAAACAGGACTTAGCATTGCAAACAATATAAGCATTGTTGAAACCAAGCCAAAAACTCCGCCCAAACTTCTAAGCCCCCACCATGCTGTACCATGACGAATTTCTTTTTCGTTGTTTTTGGACTTTGTATGCAAAATAAGACAAACTATCCAATAAATAATAAGGGTAAACAGTGATAATATAACAAACATTGCAATAAACAAAGCCAAATTCACCGCAACATTCATAAAAGATAAAATCAAAGCGTTGGTTGTTCCTTCTGCAACAGCAAGGTCTTTTGCAATTTCCGCTCCAACAAGTTGAGAAATCAATGCTTCAAAATCTATGCTAATGCCAAAAATACTTAGTACCGATCCATGCGCAAAATTATCTATAATATATTTTGTTATTGCGGGAGCAGAAAATAGAGAAATCAAAAGCACCGCAAGCAAAATCAAAAAACGAGCAAGCGACTTATGCCAATTTCTCCAAAAACCAATCAAAAAGCCAATTATCAAAAGTGCAATCACCACTCCCGAAAGCCAACTGAAAAATATCATAAAATCTCCTAAAAATTATCAAAAATAAAGAAAACTTAATCTTTATAAGGCATACAAACCAACTCTATTCCCGCAGATTTTAAAAGTTCAATAGAAAACTCGTCAGGATAATTATAGCCATAAACAATTCTTTTTATTCCCGCATTGATAAGTAGCTTTGTGCAAATGCTACAAGGCTGATGTGTTATATAAATGGTTGCGCCGTCAACGCTTATTCCCATTTTTGCAGCTTGAACCAATGCATTTTGCTCGGCATGCGTTGCATAACAAAACTCGTGTCTTGTTCCGCTTTCGATTCCCATTTTGTCACGAAGGCAATAACCCTTTTCCTCGCAATTGATAACTCCTGCCGGTGCGCCGTTATAGCCTGTTGCCATTATTCTTTTATCTTTAACAATAACCGAGCCAACTTTTCTTCCGTTTCTTACACAAGTGCTCCATGAAGAAACAAGCTTTGCCATGTCCATAAAACGCTTGTCCCACTTTAACTGCTTTTGGCTCGCAGTAGGTTCTTTAAATTTGTTTTTTTGCTTTAAAAACTTATCTTCGGATATAAATCCGCTAATAGAATGTTCTTCAACTTTAACTAAACTAACATTATTTTTTGATTTGCAAACTCTTGCCATAATTTCCTCCTGTTTGAAAAATAAAAATTTGTCTATAATTAATAAGCAATATTATTTATCAATTTGATTATATAATATTCACAGCAATTTTACA
>CAQFKO010000025.1:16467-20003 GCA_948787875.1 uncultured Eubacteriales bacterium | reverse complement strand
AGTATGTTTACAATAAGAAAAATAGAAAAAAGAAAAGATTTTAAAAAGTTTGTTAAGTTTCCAACTCAACTTTATAAAAACAATCCAAACTATGTGCCTGCAATAGAATCAGACGAATTAAAAATGACAACCAACAAAAATGCTCATTTTGAAGAATGTGAGCATGCATATTTTTTGGCTGAGCGTGATGGAAAGGTTATCGGCAGAATAGCATGTGTTGTTTTGTTTCCATTTAACATAAAGAACAATTCAAAGTATGCAAGATTCACAAGATTTGATGTTATAGAAGACGAAGAGGTTGCTCATGCACTTTTGGCAACCGCAGAAGATTGGGCAAGGTCTCAGGGCATGGAATATATTCATGGTCCTCTTGGTTATGACGACTTAGAGCGTGAGGGATTGATGGTTGCTGGCTTTGAGCACTTCGGTTCATATTTGACAAGTTATAATGCAGAATATTATAAAACTTTTATAGAAAGCTTTGGTTATGAGCCTGATGCAAAGTGGGTAGAGTGGCGTTTTAAATTTCCAATGAAAATGGACGACAGAGTTGCGCGAATTGCAAATATTGTTGAAAACAGATATGGTTTTCATGAAAAGAAGTTCAAAAGTGTAAACGAAGCAATCAAAAAACATGGAGACGACTTTTTTGATTTATTAGACGAAACCTTTGAAGAACTTTATGGAACAATGCCGTTTAATGAAGAATTAAGAAAACAAGTTATAGCAACATTTAAAATAATGCTCGATTTAAAATATATTTGTTTGGTTTTTGACAAGCATGAAAAACTTATTGGCTTTGGTTTAACTTGGCCATCTTTGGCAAAAGCAATGAAAGAAACAAACGGAAGGGCATTGCCATTTGGATTTTTAAAATGGATAAAGGCATTAAAAAAGCCAACAGCAGTTGAACTCGGCATTATTTCTGTTAAAAAAGAATATCAAAAACTTGGCGTAACAGGTTTTATTATCAAAAAACTTTTTGACAGACTTATGGCTATTCCTAGCATCAAATATGCTGACACAGGTGTTCAATTAGAAACAAATACAGGTGCAATTTCTTCTCTTGAAATGTTTGACAGAGAATTAATCAGAAGAAAAACTTGTTATATTAAAAGTTTAATTCCAAAGCAAGAAAAGCCTCAAAAAAAGTCAGAAGATAAAAAGTCAAAAGTTGCACCAAAAAAAGAAGACAAAAAAATTAGTACACCAAAAAGGGCAAGCGCAAATACATCAGCTTCAAAAAATTCAACAAAAAAAACAAAACAATCAGGCAGTGCTAAGTCTGGTTCAACTTCAAAAAAATCAAACGGCACAAAATCAAAATCTTAAAATAAAAACAAACACCACATTGTTGGTGTTTATTTTATTATGAAAATATTAAAAATTGTGTCAGGGGTCTGTGACTTTTTTCAAAAAAAATGTTATACTGAAAGTGTAACGAAGAGGGGTAGTTTAAGGAGGGGGAACGATTTATTAAAATTTAGGATAATTTTAGTAATTTAAAATTTTATTTTAAGCTAAAATTTATAATAAAAGCAAAACTAATTTAATAAATATAAACAAAAAAGAGGCGTTTGCCTCTTTTTTGTTTTATACAAATCCCTCATCTTTGTGCTTTGTTGAATCTGAATCATCATTTGAAGAAGTTGTTTTTGCTTTTCTTGTTTTTACAGCTTTTTCAGTAGTGTCAAATTTATTTTTCTTTGAAGTTGTAATAGAAATGCCTTCATTGTTATCATCTTTCTGTTGAATTTTAGATTTTTTGATAGGGTGTCTTTTAATTAAAACTGCAACAAGTGCAACAATAAGAGCAATACCAAGCAAGATAGAAGAGAAGATATAGAAGAATGTTGCCCAAACAGAAGCTTCTGAATCTGTTTTATCATCATCTTTTGAATCTGCAACCTTACCAAAATATTTTTTAGTGGTTGTGTTATCATCTTCATAGTTTTCTGCATATTCGTTAAAAAGCTTTTCTGTTGCAAAAGATTCAAGTTCAACGCCCGAAATAAGCGCATAGCCTTTTCCCGTATTCTTGTCACTTCCAAGTGAAAGGCTTACAGATAGACTTGAAATAGAGCTTGTGTTTGTTCTAATCAAAATTTGATAGCAAACAAATCCAAATTCGTCTTTATTTGATGTAACATCAGTAGTGTTGATGTTTGTAAATGAAGTTGAAATAGCGTTAACAGAAATGTTAAGACCAAAATTATCTTTTTCAAAGTTGCTTGTTTTAACATAAACTTTAAGAACATAATAAGCGCTTGTTTTTAAAGAGTTGTTATAGGTTGGGGTAGCGATAGTGTAGTCTGTTGCATAACTGTTTGAAAGCACCAAAACATTTTGCGATTGAGCATTTTTAAATTCGCTCTTTGGAATAAACATATCACCAACAGCAATCATTTCGTCTTCATTTTCCAATGAATAAACATAATCTCTGATTTCTGTTTTTGTGGTATCATATTCGGTTTTGCTTGCGCCTGTTCCAACGATAACAACGCTATTGCTAGTGATTGTTACGGCCTTTCCGTCAATTTTGGTAACTTCATTTTTGTAGTTACTGTCGCTAAACAGCTTGTATGTAATTTTGTGAGTTTCTTCGTCTTCAAAAGCTTTCAAATAATATTCAACTTTGTCAATTGTAACTGTGTATTTGTAGCTAATATCATAAGTATAGAAATCAGCAACAATAACTCCGGCTTTTCCTGTTGTGTAGTTAGATGTGTCGGTAGAGTCAACAGTATAGTCATTTGGTTTGTAAAGACCGTTTTCCTCGTCTTGTTCACCAAGAATAGTGAATTTTGAATCTGCAAGGTTAACAAATCTTGAATTTTCAATAGTTTCAATATTAAGTTTGTCTCCCGCAGAACCATTTCCATTAAGAAGGTCATCACGAATTTTATCCAAAGAGTCGGTTGTTGTTTTGCTTGAAACTTTTTGGAAGAAGCAAGTTCCTGTTGCATTTTCTACGCCAAGTTCAAGATAAACAGTTGCAGAAGATGTTCCTGTGGCGATGTTAAATGTAACAGTATTCCAATCATAGTTATCAATAAGATTTGCATCAATGCTATATGATGCTATTCTTTTTGCACTGTCAACCGAACCATAATAAACATTTGCAACAATTCTAGGTTGAATATCATTGCCGTTTGCATCTTTAAATAACGCCTTAAAATCGCTTGTTTTTGCAAATTCAAATGAAATTTTGTAAGTGTTTGAAGCTGAAAGGCTTATAGAAGAAGAGTAGAACTTGTAAACACTTGTTGCATTTGCAGATTGTGTTCCTTGCTCAATTGAAGAGTCAAGTGTTCCCGGTGCATGAATAGCATAAACGTTTGTTGGAAGGGTATGGTTTGATGGAAGACCTGCTATTCCGTATTTTTTATAGAAGTTTCCATCAAGTTTAAGGTAGTCCTCAGAGGTTGGAACAACGCCGGCAATAACATTAGAAGAATTGGTTGATTCAACTGTCCAATTCTTTGCTTTGCGAGGAAGTCCAACATCAATATCTTCTAGATCGGAAGAGCACACGT
>CAQFKO010000025.1:0-16457 GCA_948787875.1 uncultured Eubacteriales bacterium | reverse complement strand
TCTTCTTTGTAGTTATCTGTAACATTGATGTTGTTGAAATAACCATTGTTTACACCTGCTGTAATAACTGACGAGCTAGGAGAGAGTGACAAGCAATAGGTTGTGCTGTCTGAGTCTGAGTTTGCTGTATCATAAGAAGCGCTTGTTGTTGCTTCAATTGTGATATTATCAAAATAAACAGTAGAGCTCTTGTCAGCCATAAGAACCAAGGAAGCGTCTTGATTGTGAAGAGCGTTGCCTTCAATAAACAGGCTAATAGGTATCCAACCATACTCATTTGTTGGGGCAGTGGTGTATGCTGCAATATTTGCATCAACATTTGCTGCTACCGATAAAGTAGAGTTGTTTGTTTGAGAAGAGTTTGTGCTGAGGTATGAATTTACAAGAATTTGTGCTTTTGCATCTTTGTCAGGAGAATAAATCCAAACAGTAATTTTGTAATACATACTTTGTTTTAAAGTGAAGTGTTGTGATGCAATTCCAAGAGATATTAACGGATTGGTATTTTCAATCTTCAAAATTTTGTTATTGTCTCTGAAAGTATTTTTTACATATTTAACATCTTCACGATCGTCTTTGTCGTCTTTATCTTCTTCATCTTTTTTATCTTCTTCGTCCTCTTTGTCGGCTTCGTCATCTACTTTTGATTTGTCATTAAAAATGCTTTCTTCATCAATAATAGAAACTTTTGCGTCGCCTTGTGAGTAGGCGTTTTGATAAGATTGAAGCAAATATTCATTGCCTTGGCTGGAAACATCGCGACCGATATAATATTGCCAAAGTTCTGTGTATGGAGTAAATCCATCTGTTCCGCTGACAAAATTCATTTTGTTAATAAGTTCACTGACGTCATTGCCTGTAACTCCATCAATATCAACAAGATTGTTAAATGTTTTTAAAGAACCGTCATTAACAGTGATGTCTGTTTTTGTTCTGTTGTCAAACACACAATCAAAACTGCTGTCTTCATTCGCAATAATGATTTTGTTTTTGTATTCGTCTTCGGCTTCGATTTTAACTCCGTCAACAGAGTAGGTTGCAAAGTCGGTTTGATTGATTTTTGCAACTTTGATGTTGTCAAACAAAACTGTTCCACTAACTTCTGTAAGTCCGCCGTTTGATCCTGCAATGGATTCTTCATTTCCAAGATAAAAACTTATTCTTACAGAGCTTGTTGCAAGGGCATCGGTTGCGATAAACACGCAATATTTTACCCATTTGCCCGAAGTGTCAATTGCTTCAAGCTTAATATTTTTTATTACATTGCTTGTGTCGGTAATATTAACGGCTGCCTCGGCTCCGTTGGTGTAAACATAGAAAGAGAGCATATAAAAGCTGTTTGCTTTTAGCGAAATAGTTGAAGATGTTTGATAATAATAGTAAGTATTTTTTACTTCATTTGCACCAAAAGAATTTGGCTTTCTGATTTTTTTGTAATAAAGTTCAAGACCTTCAACAAAGTTTGGGTCACCGGCAGGAATAAGCTCATAGTCGGCAGCAATATAGTCGGCATCATTTTTGTAGAATGTTTTGTAGTTAGAACTGCTTGAAGAAGAGTAGAGGTAAATTACCGGACTTGTTTTTGATGTGTTTTCATTATATTTGTAATAAAGTTTTGTATAGGTCTTACTATAATTAGGGTCGTTTTCGTCAATTTGAATATAGAACGCAGAGTTTGCTTTATATTCGCTTGAAGTTATAACGGTGTAGTTAAGATTTTTATAATTGTTTCTGTCGGTTGTGGTGAGGGAGTCATCAATTATAAATATAGCATTTTCAATATTTTTGTTGTTGCTTGTGTCAGTAGACAAATTCTTACGAAGCAAGTTTTTTACATACAAGCCTGAAGACGATGTTTCAAAAGTCTCGTAATCATATTTATAATATAGCTTAAAGTTCTTGTTATAGTTTTTGTCTGCGGAATTTATTGCAACATAGTTAGAGAAATTAGAGTTGTAATCGTTTGTTGAAATAACCGTGTAGTTTAAGTTTTTGTAAACCTCATTGTTTTTGGCGTCTGCACTGTCGTCAACAATAAAGATTTTGCTGACTGTAACTTCTTTATGCTTATAATAATATTTGTAGTTTTTGTCAAATCCCTCAGACACTTTTGAAGGAACTTCAACATATAAATTTCTGATTCTGTTTAACTCTGCTTTTTTTATGGTAGGGAAATCAAACAAAGTTCCGTTGGTTACGCTATCGTCAACAAGCACAAAAATTGTGGTTTTGTTATTATCTGAAACATATCCGTCGGTTGCAATGCTTGTGGTTTCATAAGGAATGTTTGGAACACCTTTTGATTCATATTTTATTGTTCCGTCATCGTTTTTCTCATAAGCATTGTCGGTTGTGTCATAAGTGGTATAAAATTCTTTAACTTTTTTAAAGTAAAGATCATATCCTTCTTTATAATAATCTGAATATGAAGAGGTGATTTTGAAATATTCGTCAGAGTTAAATGTTGATGGATTAATAGCCTCTACTTGATAAGAATATTTGTTGTCGCTTACAAATTTATCTTTATCTTCTTCTGATCCAACAAAATAAACAAGTCTTGTTGAAGATGGTTGAAGTTTGAAATAAAGTTTGCTTTGTTTGCTTGCATCAAGGCAAAGACTTACAAAGTTTTTGTAGCTGTCTGTTGCAGAACTGCTTGCACTGAGCCCGAATAATGTGCGGAAATATAATTCTCCGTCAGCACCTTCTGTGTATGGAATTTGAATATAAAAATGATTGTTGTCGGTTCTTGAAGCATCTTCTTGAAGTTCTTTTGATGTAACAGTTTTGATATAAAGTGAGTCAAGAGTTGCTTTGTAGTCAGGGTCAAGGCTGTTGTCGTCATTAGGATTTTCAATATAAAGTTGATAAATTGTTCCGCTTAAAACTTGATAAGGAATAGATGTGTATTTGTAGTAGGTTGTGTATCCTTCAATATAGCCCGGTTGACCTTTTAGAATTTGACGATAATACAAAATATTTTTGTTGCGCTCACTAATGCTTTTAATAGAGAAGTAGTTTGCGTTATATTCAGTTTCTTTTGTGATGTCGCCTTGAATTGAGCTTTCACCAAAATAATATATAACTGTGGCTCTACCTGTTGGGTTAACTGCTGTGCTTACAGATTTTGTTTCAAATGGTTCATTAGGTTTGTCTAATGTTTGGAACGAGTTGTCTTTATAATAAAAATCTCTTGAAACAGGGGCATTGTTTGCAAATATGCTCATGACATTTTTGTTTTGAACTTTTCCGTCATAAGTATAAATAGCAACAGTTTTTTCGATTTCTTTATCAATAAAAGTTTTTAAGTGGTTATATGCAATTGAATCTGTGTAAAAGTCTGAGTCTGCTTTAAGGCCGTCAAGGTTTCCTTCTTCGTCGGTTTCAACAACGCTGGAAATTTGTCTGCCTTCATATTTATTGATAAGCACATACGCAAAGTCTTGATAGAACTCTGAGCGTGATTGAGTTTGACCACTTGTATATAAAGCAGGGAGGGTAATCTTTTCTCCGTTATAGTCAAAAGTTATGCCCTTTGTTATAACGTGTTCAACATAAGTTTGAAAATTTGTTGAACCTGTTTCAGAGTTAAGAGAAGCCGCATTTCTTGTGTAGTAATCATAAATGGTTGGGAAGCCCTTTGCTTTTAAGAAAATTTGATAAACTTCAAAATAATCTTTTTGCTCGCCGTCAACCGTAATTTTGTTTGCAATTTTCTTTGTTGACAAATAGTCTTCATGCAAATATTTTGCAAATAGTTCAAGATATCTTGAATTATAATAATCAAGAATGTTAAAGTTGTTGCTGCTATTTTTAAAATATTCTGCAAGAGAACTTGGGAAGTTGCCCGTGCTTATATTTGATTCATTGCCGGTTAATGTGTCCGGATAAAAAGACTGAATGTTTTCAGACTTATAAGCATTTGATAATCTTATGTTGCTTGCGATTATGCTAAGGGGTGCAAAATTAAAACTGAACAATAATATTGCTGCTAAAAATAAGCTTATAATCGACTTTCTTTTTTGTTTAACTGATTTTATTAAAATCTTCATAAATGACCGCCTCATATATAAATAAAATTACTAGAATTATTATAAATTATTTGCCCGAAAAAATCAACTATTTCGTGATTATTTTAAAGATTGTGATATGTTTTTTTTGACGAGGATTGAAATAATTTGAAAGATAATTTTGTTTAACATAATTATTGCCAAAAATGAACATTCTAATAATGTGAAAGAAAAAACAAAAAAGATATTGGAAATATTTGAGCTTTTGGGCGTGGGGCTTGTTGCGGGGTTTATTAATGGCTTTTTCGGAGCAGGTGGAGGATTGCTTTTGGTGCCTATGCTTTCGTTTGCTGCAAAGGCCGATGCAAAAAAGGCTCATGCAACAACGCTTATGTGTGTTTTGTTTATGTGCATAGCAAGCTCAATAATTTATTTTACAAAAGGTCAATATGATTGGAAACTAATTTTGATTTGCGGAATAGGAAGTGTGATTGGAAGCTTGGTGGGAACTAAACTTCTTAGAAAATTAAAGAACAATATTATCGATATTATATTTGCTGCGATATTAGTTATTGCTGGTGTTTGTATGCTTGTGTTTTAGGTTATAAAAATATAATTATTTAAGCAAATAGATTGATGTGATAAAAATAATAAAAAACGCAAAATACATCAATTTTGCGTGAAATTCTATTAAAATATGGTTGAAATGAGGTAAATTATGCAAGTTATGCTATTATTGCTAGCATCGTGTTTTTCGGGAATATTTGCCGGAATGGGAATGGGAGGCGGTACATTTTTGATACCGACTCTTAGCTTGTTTTTTGGTGTGAGTCAAATTATTTGTCAGTCTACAAATGTTTTTTGTTTTATTATTCTTGCAATACTTTGTTCCATTGTTTATATAAAAAATAAACTTATCGATTTTAAGGCTTTGCTATGTGTTGCATTGCCTGCAACTGTGGTTGCATTTTTTTCAAGTTTTTTTGCAATAAAAACCACTAGTGAGGTTTTGAAAATTTGTTTTGCTTGTTTTATTATTTTGATAGGTGTGTTTTATTTGACAAAAACAATTGTGATTATGGTTAAAGAAAAGAAAAATAATAATAAGTAAATTTTTAAAGAGGACAAATTTGTTTTACAATAGTCTTTATTTTTGTTAATATATTATTGTATTAATTAAGAGGTCTATTGTGAAATTTTTTAATTTTAGAGGAATTGATCCAAAAGTAAAAAAGAACACCATTGGAATTGATATTACGCCTTTAAGGCCAATGGATTTTTATAGTGTTCCTTTAAAGCTCAGAAATATTGCTGAGTCTGTTCCTGTTGTTAGTATCGGCGACGAGGTAAAAAAGGGAACTCTTATTGCAAAGCCATCGGGAAATTTTGGAATAAATATATTTTCTCCAATCAGCGGAAAGGTGCTTAATATTTCTGATAAACTTGACATTACGGGCGAGTTTTCAAAGCATATTTTGATTATGAATGACAATAAAAATTTGGTGGAAAATTTGCACGAGTTAGAAGCTCAGAATATGGTTAACCTTACAACAAGGTTAAAAGAATGCGGACTTATTGACACGCTTTCGGGTTTGCCAACTTATTTGAAATATGCTTATACGGGTTCAAGAGCTTATACTTCGCTTTACATTTTGATGGACAGCACTGACCCTAATAACACTGTTAATCAAACCATTGCGGAATTTAAGATGGAAGAGGTTGTTAATGGTGCAAAATATTTTATGAATATTACCAATGCGACTTCTATTACTTTTATTTACACAGACAAAAATCACAGACTTGCAGACAAACTTAAAAAGCATATTGCGGAAAACAAAAAGAACTATGACTACAAAATTAAGTTTATTCCAAACAAGTATCCTTATGACAATCTTTATCTTTTGGCACTTTCCGTAGCCAGAAAAAAGATGCACAAAAAGTCGTCATTTCTTGATGCCGGAATCACTTTTGAAACGGCAGAGTCTTGTTATAATTTTTGTAGGGCGGTCGAATTTAACAAACCTGTTACCAGCAAAATTGTTACGATTGACGGAGACAATGTTATTAGAAAGGGCAACTATTCTGTTCAAAACGGTGTTTCTTATGAATCGCTTTTGGATTTTATTGGGGTGGAAGATAAGGATTGTTCTGCTGTTTTTATTGACGGAAATCTTATGAATGGAGAGGCACAATATAATCCTGAAATTTCGATTTCGTTTTTTACCGACACCGTTATGTATATGAAATATGAAAAGAATACTCTTGAAAAAGAATATCCTTGCATTTCTTGCGGAAAGTGTGCGGGAGTTTGTCCGGTTTTTCTTAATCCTCAAAGAATTGATAGGGCATATTTATCCGAAGACCATGATGAACTCGCAAAACTTAAAATTCAGTCTTGCATTGAATGTGGTTGCTGTTCTTTTGTTTGTCCGTCTAAAAGATTTTTAAAACAAAGAATTGCTGCCGCAAAATATTATGACAGAAACAAGGTTTATTCTAAAAACAAAAAGAAAAAGGAGGCAAAGAAATGAACAAGTTTATAGTTTCAAGTTCTCCATTTATTCATGGTAAGCAAGATGTTAATAAAATGTTTCTATATACGGCGCTTTCACTTGTTGTGCCTGCCGTGTTCGGAATAACATTTTTTGGATTTTCGGCTTTGTTTATTGTGCTTATTAGTGTTTTGGCTTGTTTTGTTTCGGAAAGCCTTTATAACTTTATGCACAAAAAAACTTTTAAAGTTGATAACTTTTCATTTTTTGTTACGGGCATGGTGCTGGCTTTGACAATGCCGATAGGCACTCCTATATATGTGGTTGCCATTAGCGGTTTTGTTTCTATTTTTATTGTAAAGATGGCATTTGGAGGTCTTGGAAGAAACTACTTTAATCCTGCGCTTGCGGGAAGGTGCTTGGCGGGAATTATTTGTCCGGCAATTGCAAGCGAATTGGCAAAAGTTACCATTGCGGGTGAAGAATATATTTCTATTGCTGCGGGAGGAACTAACACTCTTCAACAACTTGTTTTGGGGCAGGGCGTTGGTGGAATCGGAACAACTTGCATTTTTATAATTTTGGTTTGCTTTGTATTTTTGTCATACACAAAAATTATTGATTATAAAATTCCTATAATTTCCATACTTTCTTATTTTGTGGTTGCAATAATTCTCAGTGGATTAAATTCAGCAATGATAAATATGTTTTCGGGTTCGTTTATATTTATTTCTGTGTTTATGTTGACCGACCCTAATACCTCGCCTGATACTTTTATCGGAAAGTTTATCTATGCTTTTGCATTCGGTGCACTTTCGGCTTTGGTTTGGAATATGGGCAAACTTGGGGAAAACAGTTTGTTTGCTGTTGCACTTTTTGTTAACTTGTTAGTGCCTTATTTGGATAGGTTCTTAATTTGGCGTCCAATAAATCTAGGAGGTTACAGAAATGCATATAAGAACTAATATCGAATTGAATATGGTGCATCTTGCAGTGCTTGCGGTGTGTCCGTTTATGATGGTTGCACTGACCGCAAAACAAACTTTGCTTTTGGTGCTCTCTACTGCCGTTTGTTTTTTTGTGTCAGCATTTTTGTGCTATGCGTTAAATAAGTATTTAACCAGAAATATCAAAATTTTTGTAACCGCAATATTATCTGCGTTTATAATAACGCTTCTTAACTTTATACTAAAAAAATTCACAATTTTGGGTTTTGAAGCAAGCAATTTAAACTTTTTTGCGGTTTTATCCACGGTTGTGCTTTGTGTGGATATATTTTATATAGACACACAAGCGGTTGTTAATAATTATTTGGTTAGAATTGTTCTTTTGCTTGCTTCTTTTGCAGTTATATCATTGGTATATGCAATTATTAAAGAAATTTTGGGTTTTGGAACTTTGTTTGAAACAAATATAAATAATTTTAGTGGTATAGATTTTTGCAAAACTGCAACTTTTGGTTTGTTGCTCTTAGGCATTATTGCCATTATTGCGGAAATAATTTACAGGGCAATAAGTGCAACTTTGGGAGACAAAAAGATTGCTTATCAAAAGTTTGTTAAACTTATCAGAGAGGAAAAAGAGTTTCAATATGACAACCTCAGAAGAAATAAGTTACTTGCTTCGGAAGTTCAAACAAATCGTGTTAATGACGAAGTTATGGACAAAATAAAAGAAAAGATTAACAGCAACGAAGTTGGTGTTATTGAAGAGGAAAAAGAAGAAGAGGAAGTTGTTGAAGAAACCTCTAAGAAAAAGCGTAAAACCAAGAAAAATAAAAAGCTTAAATTTTCAAAAGAAGCAAAGGTAGAAAAACTCTTCGATAAAAATAAACAAGAGGAGGACGAATAGTTATGGCAGAAATGTTTTTGTCTTATCTTGTTTTATATGGACTTAGCGGAAATATTATCGCTTGCACCGGTGCGGGAGCATTGGAATTTCAGCGCGAAAAAATGTATTCATTTTTTAGATTTATCAATACGCTGTTTTTGGTTATAGGCATTGTTGTATGTGCAGTAATAACTTATGTTTTAAACAAATTTATATTTTCTGTTTATGATATGGAATATATAAGCATTACTGTGCTTGTTTTGGTTGCGGGAATATATAACTTGATTGTTGCAGCTATTTGGAGAAAGGTTTCTAACTTTAATAATTATCTTTATGAAGCCTCATTCTCTTATGCTTTTGACTTTGTATTTAGTGTGTTTGTTGTTTTGTTGCTGGATTTGACTTTACCTTTGGCGAATTTTATGCTTTGTGTTTTGGCAATTTCGATTGTAATAATTGTTATGAATTTAATTCTTGGCTTCTTTATTAAAAGTCTTAATAGGGGATATTTGAATATCAATGTAAGAAATGTTTCTTCAAGACTATTCTTTATGGCATTAATTTCAATACTGTTATATTATGCAACAATGCTTATTATTTAAGGAGTTCTTATGATAAAAATTATAATCTACATAGTTTGTGTTTTGGTGGTTTTGGTTGCAACTATTGCCATTGTTGTTGTAACCAGAAAAAATAAAAAATTAGATAATACTGCCGAAGTAATATATGAACTTTTGCCATTTTACAATTGCAAGGAGTGTGGCAGAAACACTTGTATGGCATTTGCGGAAGATTTGTCTAAGGGCAAAACAACGCCGGCAATGTGCCCATATTTAAAGGGCAGAAACTTTTTGAAGATTAGGCAAATTTTAAAAAGAATGCGAAAAGTTGGTTTTAGCAATGTTGCGTTTATCAGATGCAAAGGCGGAGTTGATTGCGAAAATAAATTTACTTATGTGGGCGATAATACTTGTGCTTGCAAAAACTTGATTCATAGCGGAGAAAAGTATTGTCCGTTTGCGTGTCTTGGTTGCGGAGATTGTGTTAATGCCTGCAAATATGATGCAATTTCTATTTCAAAAAAGGGCTGTGCGGTTGTAGATAAAAACAAATGTGTGGGTTGCGGTGAATGTGTGGGTGCTTGCCCAAACAAGTTAATCGAACTTATTCCAAGCAAAAAGTTTGTTGAAATTGTTTGCAAAAACACTTCAAACGATTCCACAATAACAAGAAACTGTAATGTTGCTTGCACGCATTGTGAGGCTTGTGTTGTTGCGTGTCCAAGCGGGGCAATAAAAATGGTTGGTGGGCTTCCAAAAATTGATGCAAACAAATGTATTAGATGTGGAAAATGCGTTGCCGTTTGCCCTGAACACGTTATATCAAGAATTTAAAAATTTTGTAAAAATTATTAGTGAAAATTTCAAATTATTATATACTTTTGTTTTTAAATGTGTTATAATCTTTGTATGTAAATAAAATATTATTTAGGAGTTTTAATGTGGACAAGATAGCTATTATTGTTGTGGAAACTTTTACTGCGAAATTGTTGATTGCAAATGTTGCACAAGACAATTATTTTTCAATTTGTGATGCCGAGATAGAACCAATAAAATATGGTTTGGAGATGGACGACGACCACTTTTTAAAGAAAAATCAAATAATGTCAATTATCAGCATTCTCAAAAATTTCAGAAAGATTTGTGATATTTTTTCGGTTTCTAAAACCATTGCGGTTGCTACTTTTGTTAAAGATTCAAAACCTATGAATATATACAGCTTTTTTGATGAGGTTTTTGTTACTTGCGGTTTTAGATTTTCTTTGCTTTCTGCCGAAGAACAAAATGCAGCAATTTATACCGGTATATTAAACAGTTATGATATGCCAAAGGCGCTTGTTGTTAATGTTGGGGCAGATAATATTCACCTTATTCATTATAACAGAAGAAACATTCTTAATCAGGCTTATATTCCTGTTGGACCAAAAGATTTGATTGAAATGTACAGTTTGTCTAAACTTGGAAAAGAAGAAGCTTTTGAAAAAGTTGATAAATATATAAAATCACAACTTTCTGATTTTGAATGGTTAAAAGATATTGAACAAGAATACACAGTTGTTGGAAATGGAACATATTTTGAGGATTTGTCAAGAATGGATAGAATTTATAACAAATATCCTCTTGATAATGATGATAACTATACATTTAAAACTTCTGATGTTGACTATATATTAAAACAAGTAAAAGCTCTTGAACTTGATGAAAACAAAAGAATTAAGGGTTTGCACGAGGCTAGGGCAGATGTGTTTGGCTTTGCGGTGCAAATTATAAAATCTATTATAGACGAAGTTCCTCGCGAAACAATAACCATAACAACAAGGTCTTTGGTGGAAGGTTTGTTGTTTAATTCGGTTATTCCAACCACACTTGAAAAGCCAAATTCAGATATTGTTGGTTTCTCGGTTATGGCGCAAACTTCTCAATACGAAGCTGATGCAACCAAGCATAATGAGCAAGTTTACAACCTGTCTATGCTGTTATTCAAACAACTCAGAGTTTTGCACAAACTTCCAAGAGGTTATGTAAAGGTTTTAAGGGTTGCTTCTTATATGCATGATGTGGGCAAGAGAATAAGTTATCAAAATCATGCCTATCATTCTTTTGAAGTTATTCTAAACAGTGAAATTTATGGCCTTACTCACAGAGAACTTGTGCTTGCCGGTTTTGTGGCATCACTCCATTCTGGAAAAGAAATAAAGATGTCTGATTGGGCAAAATATAATGGAATTTTAACTGTTGATGATGTTGACGCAACCAAAAAATTGGGAATTATTTTAAGACTTGCAGAGTGCTTTGACAGAACCAAAAATAATGTTATTGTTGATATAAACTGTGATATTTTGGGTGATTCTGTTATTATGAAAACTGTCACAACTGCCGATGCTTCTTTTGAAATTCAAAGGGGAATGGATGTTGGCAGAGATTTTGAAAAGATATTTCACAAAAAGCTTGAAATCCTTTAATTATAATAAAAACATTGGTTTTAAATTGCCAATGTTTTTTATTTGATTTTTTTGCAATAAAAAACAACCACAAATTTATGGTTGTTTTTGTTTAATTTATTTATGCATTTGCAATATAGCTAAATGTAAGTTTTGTTTCTTCGTCAATTTCAATTTCAAATTGAACGGTGTAGGTGTTTGTTTCAAGGTTTAATGTTCTTGAAACAATTTTAGCTTGTGCGTTGTTCCAAGCAAAAGTTTTGGTTTCTTGATTGATTGAAGAAATTTTATAGCTTCCGTCCTTAAAGTCTACAACAATTCTTGAAGCATCTTGGTTGATAAGAAGACTGCAACTGTTAAAACCATTTTCAATTAATTCAGAAATATTAGATTCTTCTGTTATTTCAATTCCAAGCATGTTTGCAAGAGTCAAAAGTTTTGAGTTGATTTCAACGCCCATTTCTGAGGTTGTAACAATTGAGGCAGAAGATTTAACATAAGAGTATCCGTTGCCTTCAAAAGCTGAGTCAGAATCAGCTACATATTCAAGAGAAGCTTTTACGAAGAGTGGGGTGACAACATTTTCGCCATCAGCATTGTTATAGTTGAAATTTGTGTAAAGAGTAGGGATGTTTGTTGTTTCGTCATATTCAAGTTTTAAAACAGGAACATTTGTTTCGATTTTTCCGTCAGTAACTGTATATTCAAAACAATCTTCACCCTCAGTATCAACAAAATTGAAAATTCCATTGTTGTTTACCATCATAGTTGCTGTGCCTTTATTGAAATATAGTGCACGGAAATTATCGTTAAGGCTTACAAAGTTTTTGATAAATGCATCAAAGCCAAGTGGTTTAACTGCATTGTAAACACCGTTAAGGTCTTTTGTTTCAAAATAAGCAATAAGTGCATCAAGGTCATCAAAATAAATATCGTCAAATCCAAGATATGTTTTGAATTGATAAATTCCTGAAAGGGAACTTAATTCTTCTGGGTCATTTGAAATATCAGGTTCTTCTGGATTTGTTGGATCATTGATATTTCCTGGATTATTAATGTTTGAACCATTTTCAGCTGCATTTCCATTAATGGTTGTGAAAGCAATTACAGAAAGTGCCATTACCAAAACCATTGCAACTAATGTTAATGAGTTTAAAATTTTTTTCATAACTTTTTTCATATTTTTCTCCTTATACTTTAATATCGAAGTCTAGTTCGCTGTCCGGGATTGTTTTTATTTCTTCATCAATAAGCTCATAAACATAAGTTACGGTGAAGAGCAATCTGTTTGGATTATCTATACTGTTGCTGTAAACTTTTTCCATTACATAAATCTTTCGTTGTTCTTGATTGAGTGAATCTTTGATTGGTATTGTGTTGTTTATGTCGGAGTAGTTGAGTGAAATAAAGAAGATTGTTTTGTCTGTTGTGACCATTGCCAAGTTGTCGTTTCCGTAATAAAGTCCTTTGTCACTGTTTTTATCAAATGGATTGTCGTTTATGTTTTTGTTGAATTGACCGCTAAACAAAACCAACTTTTCATTAAATTTGTCTTTTATATTTTTTCGTTCATTGTCTAAATATGATAGCAAATCATTTACATAAGGTTTTGAAGTTTTGTTTATGCAAATTTTTTCAATATCTTTTTGGGTTAAATCTTTTGCAAATTCAACTCTATTGATTGATTTATAAGCATAAACGCCATTATAGCTTTGCGTTATTTCTTTTTTTGCAATTGCTTCATTATATGTGTTTGTAACGGTTGTGGTGCTCATGTTTGAGCCATTTTGACTGCCTTGGTTGTTTTCGTCACGCTTTTGCACGCCTAAAATCACACCCACAATGATTATTGCAATCAGAATTAATGCTACTATAACGGATATTACAATAACTTTTTTCTTCTTTTTTGAATCCATATTTTTCTCCCTTCAAAATATAAATTCTTTTTGGTTTGTTTGAAAAAAGGTGTAAATTAACCTTTCCTCGCGTACATTATATAGCAGAAGAAGGGGATTGTCAATACCCTTTTAAAAAATAAATGCTATTTTAATAGTGATTAAATCATAACAAAAGCACACAGTTTTGCCGTGTGCCTTTATTATAATATATGTAATATAATATTAAGAATAAATCAATATATACTAATTTAGTGTTATTTTTGCGAATTTTGCAAAATTTTGTAAAACAATAGCGTTAATTGTTTTTGGTGATTCTCTTTAAAAGTTGAGGATTGTTTATCAGTTCGCCCGTGCCAAGCACATTTAGTTTTGGAATGTCAAAAACTCTGATTTTGAATTTTGTGCGTTCAAACATAAATTTTTCAAATCCGATAATATTTGTTCCGCCACCATAAAAGCAAATTCCATTTTTTTCTATATCCGAAATAACTGCTGGGTCGCAGGAATCAATAATTGAGCGAAGTGCTTCTGCGATCTTTTCATAATAATTTTTAACAATAGGGTAGAGTTCGGAAGCATTGATAACAAATTTTTCTTTAAGTTGATTCTTTTTGTTTATTCCCACAAGTTCCTTAGATGCCGAAAAGTTTTCAAAAAGAGAACAGATTTCAGTTTTAAGTTGTTCGGCTGCGGGAACTCCTATTTCAAAATTGTGCGCATCTTCGATATACTTTGCAATTGCCACGCTTATAATGTTTCCGCCAATAGTAAGTCCATAGCCTTGAATTACCGAATAGTTGCAAACAACACCGATATTGGTTGTGTCGCCACCGATATTAACAATTAAATTTGAAACACCTGATTTTATGTCTAAACCGCTGCCTACTGCAAAAGAAACTATATCAGGAACAATATCAACATCTGCAATACCAGCTTTAAAGCAAACAATTTCAAATTGTTTTTTTTCGGCAGGCGAAAGCCCAAGGGGAACGGTTACCACTGCCTTAATATTTTGACCAAGAGTTTTTATCGGAAATATCTTTTTTAAAAAACCTTTAAGCATCAAAACCGCAAGCTCTTCATATTGAATAACTCCGTTAGCAATAGGGGAGAAAATCGTAATATTTTCAGAAACCTTTCCAATAAGTCTTTTTGCATCATGACCTATTGCTTTTACTTCTTTATTTTTTACATTGGTTGGCATTGCAATAAGGCTTGGTTCTTTTAGTACTATTCCGTTTCCTGATTTATAGATACAAGTCACTGTTGACCCAAGTTTTATACCAATATAGTTTGTTGCCATTTTGCACCTCTCTATGTTTATTATAAACTAAATTTTCCACATATACAAATAAAATTATATTTTTTATCAAAATTTGACAGACTCGCTTAATTTTCTTTAATAAAAAAATATAAAAATGATTGTATCATTTAGTTATGTGCAGAATAGTAAGTTTTGTTTCGGGTTCGGGTGGGGTTGGTCAAACCAGCCTTATTTACAGCTTGTCAAAAATGCTGTCTGAAAAAAATTTTAGGGTTTGTGTTTTTGACGGACATTTTAATTTGAATGTTATTTCATTAAAATACAATTCTGTTGAAGATCATGACTTGATGGAATATATAGCGGGAAACCTTGGGGCTTTGGAAGTTCTTTGTTCGGAAAACGCATATTTGAAATTTGTTAAATGCAACTGCATAACTTTCAACTATCTCGCTCATTTTGAACTTATCAAGGCATTTATTTTGGAACTTGCAAACCACTTTGATTATATTTTGATAGATGCAAATAGTAACGCAAAAAAGCAACTGTCGCTTGCACTTGAATGTTCAAACGAAGCGATATTGATTCTTAGCAACGAACTTTGCAGTATAAGAAGCGGGGCAAAGATTCTTCAAAAAATATATTTTTACGAAAATATTTTGAGCGTGAATATTGTGCTAAATAAGATAAGAGTTATTGCCGAAATTTGTGGCAATGCACTTGGCGAAAAAGAAATATCCGAAATATTTAAAATAGCACCGCTTTTTGTCTTTCCGAAATTCTATAAAAATAACATTTTTGAGAACAAAAAAGCAGGCACAAAAACAGAAAGAATGTTATATGAATTTTGTGAAAGTTTTTTACGCAATGAAAGAATAGAGGGCGATTATAAAAAACAATACAGCGGACTTTTAGGATATTTTAGGAGAAAGTTTTATGAAAAATATGAGTAATAAAGAAGCACTAAAAAACAGCGCAATAAAAGCTATTGTAAGCGACAAATATGATTTGCCTCTGCTTGTTTGCAAAAACTTGAAAAACGAATTAAAGTTGGTTTTAAAAAGATATTTACGACTTAGTGATGATAGCGCAAAACTTACCATTAAAACACTTAAAAGCGGAGAGTTTTTGATTGAACTTAGGGCGATATCAAGTGGATTTTTAATTAAATAATTTATTCATAAACAAAACTAATGTGGCATATAATTTATTATAAATATGCGAAAATTCGGCAAAAAGTTAAATATTTTTAATAAAAACAGAGAGGTTTTGCGATTTTTTAAAGTTGATTTCTCTTTTTTTATTATGCTGATTTTGGCATTTTTTTTAGATGAGGTAAGGCTTTATTTTTGTTTTATATGCTTTTTGATTATGCATGAACTAGCACATTTTGTTGTGGCAAAAAAGCTTGGATATATGGCAAAACGAATTAAGCTTAATTTTTTTGGTGCTTCACTTGAAGGGCTTGATGACTTTTTGCTTACCGACGAAATAAAAGTAATTTTGGCAGGACCTCTTTTTAATTTGTCGATTGTTGTTTTGTGTTATTTGTCGTTTTGGTTTTATCCCGAAAGTTATCATTATTTAAATGAAATTCTTCTTGCAAATTGGGCGATATTTGCTTTCAATTTTTTGCCTGTATATCCGCTTGATCTCGGAAGGGTTTTGCATGCTGTTTTTTCAAAAAAATATGATAGGCAAAAGTCACTTAAAACAGTTAAATTTTTGTCACTAATTTTTTTGATTTTGATGTTTATTTTGTTTTTGATTTCTTTCTTTTTTGAATTCAATTTTTCATTTGGATTTGTAATAGTAAACTTAACTTTTTTGTTATTTTCTTCTTCAAAAGATACCTCATTCAAAAGGCAACTTTTTGTATCTAGAAAATATAAACTTTTAAAAAAGGGTTTGATTGAACGCAATATTTATGTGGAAAAAGACAAACCGCATTTTTTTTTTTTTTTT
>CAQFKO010000024.1:19482-21250 GCA_948787875.1 uncultured Eubacteriales bacterium | reverse complement strand
AATTATTATAATTTTTTTTGTCCAAAAATTTTATTGTACTAAAACATTTTTCCGAAAGTTTTAAATCTTTATTGTTAAGATTGTTAAGTTTGTGTTTTTTTAAAGATATCTTGAATAATATAATAAATGCGATAATTGCAATGATATTGCATATAAAAAAGCACAAAATTGCGTTTTTTAAGCGCCTAAACAATAGAATGAACGACATAATAAAAATTATTGCCGACATAAATATAGTATCTAACATTATTGCTAATTTTGTTTTATACATTATTTAATTATTGTCAAATTATTCAAAAATATTATTTTGCTTTGAAAATTTTTTGTTATGTGATAATATATAAATGTGCGAGGAATATATGGAAAATTTTGTTAATGTTAATTCTTGTATTGATTTTACTTTGCTTGATGCCAGAGCAACAACTTTGGATATTGAAAAGCTTTGTGATATAGCTTACAAAAATCAATATTACTCTGTGTGTGTAAACCCTTGCAATGTTTTAACGGCAAAGACGTATATTGCAAAAAATTTTAATAATGCTGTTAAAGTGGCAACTGTAATTGGATTTCCGCTTGGGGCTAGCACCATGCAAACAAAACTTTTTGAGGCAAAAGAAGCGTTGGATAGCGGGGCTGACGAGCTTGATGTTGTTATAAATATTGGCAAGGCAAAAGACGGCGATTTTGGTTATATTAAAAATGAGTTGTCTAAAATAAAAAAACTTGCAAAAAAGCATATTGTTAAAGCAATTATAGAAACTTGTTATTTTGACCAAAACGATATTATTAGACTTTGCAAAACTTGTGAGCAAGCAAAAGTGGATTTTGTTAAAACTTCAACAGGCTTTGGAACAGGTGGGGCAACCAAAGAAAATGTTGTTTTAATTTGCAATGAAGTTGCGGGCAAGTGTAAGGTTAAGGCTTCTGGTGGGATTAGAACAAGGGAACAAGCTTTGACTATGATTAACAAAGGGGCTTCAAGAATCGGGACAAGCCATATTTTATAGATTAGGTGAATTATGAAAGAAATTTTTGAGTCTGAGAGTTATGAACAGACTGTTGGCATTGCCGGAGATTTTGCAATGACTTTAAAAAAAGGTGATATTGTTTTGTTGGACGGAGATTTGGGTGCCGGCAAAACTGTTTTTTCCAAGGGGATTGTAGAAAAACTTTCTGATGGAAAAATTACTGCGGTTTCTCCGACTTTTGTTATTGTTAATGTTTATGAAACTACTCCGCCTATTTTTCACTTTGATTTATACAGAATTTCTGATGAGTCTGAATTGTCGGCTATTGGGGCTGAGGAATATTTATTTTCAAACAGTGGCATTTCTTTGATTGAATGGCCGTCAAGGGCGAGTAATTATTTTGCTGAAAATGTTATTAAAATTTATATTGAAAAATTATCTGACACGAAAAGAAAGATAATTATTGAAAGGTAGAATAATATGAAAAAAATTATTTTGGATTGTTCCGAAGGAATGAGTATTTTTGTTGATAGGGACGGAAAGATTTTTTCTTTTGTTGACAAAGAGCAAAAAAGACATACTGATAACTTGCTCTTTAAGCTTGATGAACTGTTAAATGAAGCTGGGATTAATGTTTCTGAAATTGATGTATTTTGCGTTTGCATAGGTCCGGGAAGCTTTACGGGCATAAGGGTTGCAGTTTCTATTGTTAAGGGGCTGGCAATAAATTCAAATGCAAAAATTTGTGTTGCGTCTAATTTTGATATTGTATTTAATAGAGATATAAAAAATTGTTACTA
>CAQFKO010000024.1:0-19472 GCA_948787875.1 uncultured Eubacteriales bacterium | reverse complement strand
GATTTGATTTTGGATATTAAGAAAAATAAAATCGTTAATATTTATGCACAAAATTCAAAAGTGCAAAACTTATTAAAAAATGCTGAAATTTGTGCTGAATTGGCTGAAAATCAAACACTTTTATGTTTTGATGAGAAAATTAAAAACAATGAATTTGTTAATTTAAATGAAATCAATCCAATATATTTAAGGGCTTCGCAAGCCGAAATTGAAAGAATGAAAAAGTTGGGTAATAATTAATGAGCCATATTGAAATAAAAAAATTTGAGGAAAAATATGTTGATGCTGTTTTTGAAATTGAGTCAAGTGAGCTGGGAAAAGTCAGCAAAGAATCGATTTTAAAAACAATTGATTCTGATAACTTAAATTATTATTTGCTTTTGTTAAACGACAAAGTGATAGGTTTTTTTGAGTGCTTTATATTGGCTCCCGAAGCAGAGCTTTATGATGTTGTGGTTGTTGATGGGTTCAGAAGAAAGGGCTATGGAATGTTGATGTTGTCTGAATTTGAAAAACTTGCAAAGTCTGCCAATTGTAACACATTGCTTTTGGAAGTGAATAATATAAACAAGTCAGCTATTGCACTATATGAAAAGTTTGGTTTTGTGGCTTATGGACTTAGGAAAAATTATTATGGCGATAATGATGCCATTTTAATGAAAAAGAATATTTAGAATTTGTTTGTTTTATGAATTATATTAAAGTCGGTTCGTCAAAAAATTATATTGTTTTTTTGCATGGTTGGGGCGCGTATAAAAATTCATTTTTTTGGCTAAAAGATTACTTTAAAAATTATTCTCTAATATTTGTTGACTTTGCGGGGTTTGGAGAATCACACGAGCCCGACAGACCTTATTATGTTAGTGATTATGTTGATGAGCTTAAAGGCCTGTTAGATAATTTTGAGATTGCAAATTTGATTTTGGTAGGGCATTCTTTTGGCGGAAGAGTGGCTATTAAATACGCTTTTTGCTATCAATATGATTATTGTAAATTTGGGCTAGTTTTGGTTGATTCAGCGGGTATTAAACCGCGAAGAGGACTTGCTTATAAGATTAAAGTTGCAAGATATAAAAAGTGCAAAAAACTTGCAAATAAGGCTGAAAAGTATGCAAAAATGCTAAATAATTTTGGAAGTGCAGATTATAAGGCAGTTTCCGGAATTATGCGAAAAACCCTTGTTAATGTGGTTAATGAAAATCTTGAAGTTTTTGCAAAAGCTATTAAGTGCGATACGATTTTGGTTTGGGGAACAAACGACCAAGATACAAAACTTTATATGGCAAAAAAACTTTTGAGATTAATTAAAGGTTCAAGGTTGTTTTTAATTAAAGGGGCAGGGCATTTTTCTTTTTTGGATAATCCAAACCAATTCTTAATAATTCTTGACACTTTTGTTAAAAATTTTTAAAATGAAATAGTAGGAGATAAAATGAATTTTTTACTAAATAAGTTAGTTTTATTTGAATCGTCAGTTGATGCTATTATGATTTCTATAATAGCGTCGCTTTCGGCTGCGATGATGATTTTTGTCGGTTATAAATTGTTGCAAATGTTGCAACTTGCAGGGTATAAATTAAAAGGCTATAACAGATGGTTTATCGAAACAAAGTTTTCATATATTTTTAGGCTTGCAATGCTTTCGTTTTTGTCTGTTTGTGCAATGCTTATTTCCAATGTTTTGTTAGTTGATTATTTTATTGTAAAACCGCTTAAATATGTTGGGGCATTATTTTATATTCTTCTTTGCTCTGTGTTTATAATGAATCTTTTTACAGCAAAACAAAAGACTCCGCTTAAATATACCAAAAGAATGACAAGGCTTGTTTTGGTTTATATGATTTTGCTTCTTGGCTTGTCTTGGGGATTGGTGCTTGTTGGTTATAAATTTATTCCATATTTAAGTTTTGGCTTAATCGGAATATGTCCGCTGTTATTGCCACTGATTGTATTCTTGGCTTACTTTATTACTTATCCAATAGAAAAAATGATTTCAAACTCTTATATTTTTAAAGCCAAGAAAAAATTGCAGGAAAAGAAAAATTTGTTGGTTATTGGTATAACCGGTTCTTATGGAAAGACTTCGGTTAAAAATATTCTAGGAACAATTTTGTCAGAAAAGTTTAAGGTGTGTGCAACTCCGTCCAGCTATAACACTCCACTTGGACTTTCTAAAACAATACTATCTAATTTAACTGATCAAGACGAAGTTTTTATTGCCGAAATGGGTGCTAAACAAAGGTTTGATATAAAAGAACTTTGTGATATGGTTAATCCTGATATCGGTCTTATTACGGGCGTTGGAAATCAACATTTGTTGACTTTTGGATCGCCTGAAATGATTGCAAAAACAAAGGGCGAACTTGCAGACTACATTTGCGCAAAAAACGGAAGGCTTTACATTAATATTGAAAGAGAGGCTACAAAAAATCTTGCAAAAAATTATGACAATGCAATTTGTATAGCTTTGGACAACAAAGATTGTGACCTTTGTGCAGAAAACAGAAAAACCAATAAAAACGGTTCTTCTTTTGATTTGGTTTTTAAGGGTGAAAAAGTTAATTGCAAAACTATTTTGCTGGGTGACCATAATATTTCGAATATACTTATCGCCAGCAGAGTTGCTCTTGATCTTGGAATGTCGCTTAAAGAAATTTCTGCGGGAATAAGCAAACTTGTTACAATTCCTCACAGACTAGAAATTGTTCGTTCTTCAAGCACCTACACAATTTTGGACGATGCGTATAACAGTTCGGTTGAGGGTAGCAAAGCAAGCCTAGATGTGCTGTCTAAATTTGACGGGCAAAAGTTTGTTATTACACCCGGCTTGGTTGAACTTGGGTCAGAACAGTTTAATTCTAACTTTGAATTCGGAAGAAATTTGGCAGCTGTTTGTGACTATGTTATTATAGATTCTACAATAAATTATGATGCAATTACGGCAGGTATGATTTTTGCGGGATTTGACGAAAAGAAAATTATTCAAGTGGGAAATCTTAATCAGGCGGTTGCTATGCTCGGAACTTTGGCAAAGGCAAATGATGTGGTTTTGTTTGAAAATGATTTGCCTGATAATTATTCTTAAATTTTAAATATTTTATTGAATTTTATGGTTAAAACTGCAAATTTTGCAGTTTTTTCTTTTTATAAGTAATAAAATTTCACTTTATTTTCAACTTTTACATACTATAAATTAGGAGTAAAATATGAAAAATATATTATTGGTTTTTGGCGGAAAATCTTATGAGCATGATATTTCGGTGGTGACCGCTTCACAAATATTTACAAAAACAAAATTGGAAAATTATAAGCTTGTTCCGCTTTATGTCAGCAGAGATAATCGTTTCTTTGTTTATAATAGTGAAAAGTTTAATTTGAAAGATTTTTCTAAAAATCTATTTAATCCTTCTAACAAAAAGTTTAAAGAAGTTGCCTTTGTTGGTGGTGAATACGGAAGGCTATTTGCAAAATCAAGAATGGGCTTAAAAGAGTATATTGTGTCTGATACTGCAATTTTTGCTTGTCACGGAAGCGTGGGTGAAAATGGCAAATTAGTTGCATTGTTTGAATTGCACGGAATAAAAACAAGTGCAGGAAACTTTGATTCTCTTGCTTGTTGCATGAACAAATTTTTGTTTAAACAAGTTATGCGTGGGCTAAGAATTCCTGTTAGTTTTGGATTTAAAATCAGCAGGGAAGTTTATGAAAAAGATAAGTCTGTTTATGAGTCTAAAATTAAATTTTTGAGGTATCCGATTATTTTAAAAGCCAATAGCGGTGGAAGCTCAATTGGAGTTTTTGTTGTGGAAAAAAAGGAAGACTTTGAAGAAAAGCTCAAAGAGGTTTTTGAGTTTGACAATGAAGTGCTTGTTGAAAGGTTTTTGAACCATTCACGAGAGTTTAATGTTGCTGTTATTGGAACTATTGATAATTATAAAATTTCTGAAATAGACGAACCGCTTAAAGAACATGAGGTTTTGTCGTTTACTGACAAATATTTGAGTGGTGGTGAAAAAAGTGCTAAGATAGATAAGTCTTTAAAAAATTCTATGGCTTCTTCTTGCAGAAAATTTCCGGCAGAAGTTTCTAAAATCTTAAAAGATAGAATTCAAAATTTTGCTGGTAAAATTTTTGAGGGGCTGAATTTGTGCGGAATTGTAAGAATTGACTTTTTGTATGACGAGGAAAAAGATAAACTATATGTTTGCGAAGTTAATTCTATTCCGGGTTCGCTTTCTTATTATTTCTTTGAAAACAATAAGATTTTGGTAAATGACCTTGTTTTGGAACTTATTGAAGTTGCGGAAAGAAATTATTTGAATAGGTCGGAATTTAATGACGACTTTGAAACAAATGTTCTTGATTAAAATTATAAATTCGTTATAGAAAATATAACGAATTTTTTTTATTTATTTTGCAATTAGTTAATTTTGTTTTGTGTTTATATAATATTTATTATATAATGGTATTAGTTAAAAGGTCAGGTTTTTATGAATAATTTTTTCTATGACAGTTCTGATTATAATCTTTTTAAAAAGGCTTTGAGAAAAACGGGCGGAGAACCTGTTGTTATTAATATTCTTTCAAGTGACAGCAGCCTTAAAAAAGATGAGGTTAAAAAAGAACAAAAAGTTGAACGCAAAAATTTCAGCAGCAGATTTGAGCCAAGTCCGTTTGGCAAATTTTTCGGTCCGCAAAAACAAAGGACTGCTCCTGTTGATACCAATGCGTTTTCTTCTTGGAAAAATAAAAATTACAGAAGGGCAGAGCAATCTATTAACGAGAGTTCTAATTCCGCAGTTAAATTTTCGTTGTCGGACTATATGAATAATAAGTTTGGCAAAACAAAATTTAATGAACTTGACGAGGCTAAGTCTAATTTGCAAAAACCAATCAATCAGCTTTCTTCCGATGACCCACAATATAAAAGATTTTCGCTTGACAGCTTTATGAGCAAACTTGAACAGCAGAGAAAGGTTGAAGAAGAACTTAAAGAAAATGACGATATTTTGGAGCCTCTTGGTGATGAGCAAAATGAAATAGTTCCGGATTCTTCACAAGACGAAGACTTTGGTTTTGGAAGCGATACCACAATTGAATCAGTGGCAATGGACGATACTATTTCGGGTGAAAAATTTACTTTTGAAAGGTCTGAACTTGATAAGATTAAAAATCGTCTTATGAAAATTGAAGAAGAGCAGGCTAATATTAAGAAGAAGGCAAATGAAAAAATCATTGAGGGAAATGAGCTTTCTGATTTGTCTAATCAAGAATTTGATTTGGGTAAACTTGGGTTTGAAGAAATCGAAGATGAAGAAAATTCTGTTGAAACTGATTCTGACTTAAATAAAAAAGAAGATAACGACAAACTTAAAGAAGATCAAAAAGACGAAATTAATGATAGCAAAAACTTAAATTCTGTTGAAGATGTTGATAAAAAAGAGCACGAGTCTGATGCGGAAGAAGCGGAAACAGTTAACGAAACAAAAGAAGAAAATAATTCGGTTGAAGAATCTGAAACCGAGGAAATTGAAGAAGTTGAAGCCGATATTGAAGCTGACTTGGAAACTGAGGAAAGTGAAAATAATATTGAACCTCAAACTGCAAAAGTTTATGAAGATATAAATGGCAATCCGCAAGAAGCTCAGCAAGATGTTAAAGTTATTTCTGAATATAATGACGATAGATATAAAGAGGCAATCAAGCTTCAACAACAGCAAGCTGAAATGCAAGCCAAAATTATTGAACTTATTGAATCAAATAAGCAAAATGATAAGTCTTCCGAAGAAAGAATTAAGCAGGCGGAACTTGAAAAACAGCAAATAGAAAGAGAGTATGCTTTAAAGCTTAAAGAAATTGAAGATTCTTACAACAGACGCTATGAAGAGTATAAAAAGCAAGCATATTTGGGCAAGCTTGAAGAAGAAGCAAAGATTAGAAGTATGCAACAAGACTTTGCAAAAAGTATGCAAAAAAGCGATATAGCCAAGAAAGCAAAAAAGACAAGTCTTAAAAACGAACTTAAAACTAATCTTGAAAAATCTAATATTGAAATGGATAAAAAGTTGTTGGAAATTGCGTCTGCTCAAAATAAGAATGAAAAAATTCAACACAGAAGAAACAATGCAGTAAACAAAGAAACTTCTAAAAATGAAATTGTTGAAGAAATTGATTTGAAATCAGATAAAAAATCTGATAATAAAACTAATATCGACATTGGTTTGCAAAAGAAGTCAACCAAAGGAAGAAGAAAAAAATCTTCAAGAAGAAGAATTGATGGAGATATTATTACCGATATTGATTTTGAATAAGCACGAGGGATAAATGCAGTTTTTAAAAAAATTTCGAGATATATTTTTAGCACTATTGCCGATAATGGTAATAGTGCTTTTCGTGCATTTTTTCTTCTATAAATTTGATACGGGAGTTCTTATCAGATTTTTTGTTTCGGCTATTTTGATTTGTTTGGGCGAGGTTTTGTTTTTAACGGGAGTCGATTCTACTATTATGCCAATGGGAGACTTAATGATTGGCTGCGTAAATAAGGCTTCAAAACTTGTTATATTTGTTATGTTTGCCATTATTTTTGGGTTTTGTGCAACTATTGCAGAACCTGATGTTACTGTGTTTTCAAATCAAGTAATTTCGTCGGGATTAAATGTTTCCAAAACCGTGCTGAATTTTTGTATTGGTGCAGGTGTTGGGTTGCTTGTTGCACTTGGTGTTGTTAGAATTGTTAAAAATATTAAAATCAAATACATTTATCTTGCACTTTTTGCGATAATATTTGTGCTTTGCACACAGGTTAAAAGTGAGCATATTGCAATAGCTTTTGATGCTGGTGGGGCAACTACAGGAATTGTTACTGCGCCATTTTTGCTTGCTATTTCTTCGGGTCTTACCGTTAAGTTTTCAAAAGATAGCAACAAGGAAGTTTTTGGTATGGTAGGACTCGCTTCACTTGGACCTATTATTGCGGTTTTGTTGTTCTTTACCTTTGCGGGTGGAGGAACGGTTGAATCTATAACAGAAAGTTCGGATTCACTTTTGTTTATTTCGGTGTTAATGAATGCTTCGCTTGCCATAATTCCTATTGCTGTTGTATTTTGTATTTATGATTTGATTTTTATAAAGTTGCCACTTAGAAGAAAATTAGATTTTGTTATTGGTTTGGTTATTACTTTTGTTGGCTTATTTTTGTTCTTGTTTGGAATAGATTTTGGTATTGCCGATATGGGTTATGCAATAGGTGATTTTATATCAGGATTAAGTATGCCTTTGATAATTGTATTTTGTATTGCACTTGGTTTTATTATTACATTTTCTGAGCCATCGGTTATTGTGCTTTCTAGGCAAGTTCAAACATCAACAAAAAATAATATTCCTTATATTGTGGTAATGCTTGCTATTGCTGTTGCCATGGCGGGAGCAATTATGCTTTCGGCACTGAAAATTATTTTTGATATTAATTTCTTCTATATAATTTTAGTCGGATATTTGATTGCGTTGATATTGATGTTTTTTGTTCCTGACATTTTTACCAATCTTGCTTTTGACTCGGGTGGAGTTGCTTCGGGGCCAATGTCTTCTGCATTTTTACTTCCTATTATGATTGCTCTTGCTTCTCAAACTTCAAGTGCGGTTGACGGATTTGGACTGATTGGTATTGTTGGAATGTGTCCGATTGTTGTTATTCAAGTGCTTGGACTTGTTTATAGAATTAATGTTGCAAGAACGGAAAGAAGCGCACACAAGAAAGCCATTAGAGTTACTTATGGAATAGATATGTATTCGAATATAGAAAAGTTGGAGGCTCACCATAATAAATTAATGAAGGAGAAGGGAAATGAAAGAAAAATTTAAGGCTACTAACAAAAAAAGAGTTATTGTTTCCACAAGGCTTTATCCCTCTCAAATCAACGAATTGTCTATGTGCTGTTTTGTTTTGAAAAATGACAGACTTGATGACTTACTTTCGTTTATTGTTAATAATGGTGGAAGGGTGGTTTCCGCAGTGCCTTGTTGTGGGATATCCAAGCGAATGATTTCGGATTCGTTGGGCGGTTATAATTATGATTCTTATTATGTTCTTGCAATGTGCCAAAAAGAAATTACCGATATTTTTATGAGTGAGGTTGCAAAAGAATTTGATTTTAACAGTTCGGGAAAAGGTTTTTGTTTTGTGATTGATATTCTTGGCTACATGGGTGCGAAAGGTCCTTTTGTGGAATAAATAATAGTGGGAGAAAGTGAATATGAAAGATAAAGTTTTAACTTTTAGTGAAGATGATATATTTTCTGATAAGGAATTTAAGTTGGTTGTTGCTCTTGTTAAAAGAGGTTTTGAAACTGATGTTATTGAGGCAGCTAGGTCGGTTGGAACAAGAGGTGCAATTTTGATGCAAGCAAAGGGTGTGTCTAAAATTCAGCAAAAGTTTTTGGGCTTTTCGGTTAACCCTGAAAATACGGTTGTTATGATAGTTGTTAAAGACGAATTGGTTGTTCCGACCATGAAAGCAATTTATTCGGTGGTTGATTTTAAGTCTGAGGCAAGAGGACTTGTTTTTGCTTTGCCTATATCTTTGGTTGCCGGAATTGACGAGACCTTTGACAGAGTTCCGATTGTTTAAAAACGCAAAACTTTTATTAAAATAAATAAAATAGTTGAAGTTTTTATAATTTTTTTAGAAAAATGCAAAAAGCACATGATTAGTCATGTGCTTTTTCTTGTAAAATAATTTCCATAATTTTGTTAGTGCCATCAGAGAAGTCTGCATTTTTTATGGCATTTTTTATTTGTGATTTATTATCTTTTAAATATTTTAAACTGCTTAAAAGATGGTTTATTGTAAGAGAGTTTTGAGGGATTGATTTTGCCAAATTGCAATTTTCAAGATATGCTGCGTTTTGGATTTGGTCGCCCCTTGATGCTGCTTTTGGAAGAGGAATAAAGACCGTTAAAATTTGGTTTGCCAATAGCTCTACAATTGTGTTTGCGCCTGCTCTTGAAATTGCAAAGTCTGCTGCTTTGTAAATGGTCCACATATCATTGGAAAATTCGATTTGTTTGTATCCGCTTTTTTTAATGTTTGATGAGTTGCCTTTGCCTGTTATATGAATTATAAAAAATTCTTTTAAAAGCTCGTCTATATTTTTTTCTATAAAGTTGTTTATTGCTTTTGCACCCAAGCTTCCGCCAACAACAAGAAGAATTGGTTTGTTTGTTGTTATGTTTAATTTTTGTTTTGCCTCGGCTTTTGTAAGCTTGCTTAAATTAACGGGCATACCTGTATGCTTGCATTTTTTGCCATTTTCTTTTGCGGTGGATTCAAAGTTTGTGCATATTTTTGTGGCATATTTTTTTGCCAATTTATTTGCCAGCCCCATAGTTATATCGCTTTCATGGCACACAACGGGAATATTTAATTTTTTTGCCGCCATAACAACGGGCAAGCCCACATATCCGCCTTTTGAAAATACAATGCTTGGATTATATTTTTTGAGAAGTTTTTCTGCTTCTGATTTTCCTTTTGAAAGTTTGAAGGGGATTGCCAAGTTTTTTAATATTTTGTTTCTGTCTAATTTTACTGTTGTTATTTCTTCAAATATATAATCGGTTTTGTTTTTAACAAGTTCTTTTTCTATTCCGTTGTTTGAACCGATATAAATTATTTTATCAAAATGTTTGTGTAAAGAAGGGGATAAATTAATATTTGGCATTACATGACCTGCCGTTCCACCACCTGTGAGAACTATTGTATTATTTGTTTTGTTCATACTTTTAGTTTATGAATTATGTTTGGTAAAAATTCAATTATTTTAGCGTTTTGCAATATTTATCAAAATTGACATTAACTTTTTTGTGTGTTATAATATTTGTGTGAGGTGTGTTATGAGTTCTAATATTAAGTTAAATGAAATTTTTGAAGGCTTTGACAATTCGGAGCCATTGCCGGCTTCGCTTTCAAATTTGGATTTGGAGCGTTTAAGCAAGCAATCAACAATTAGACCAAATAACAACAAATCGGAAGCTCCTAAAACAAAAAAAGACGGCATTATTGCTATTGTAAAAAAAGTTGAAAGTGCTATTAATAATAAGCTTCCTATTGGAAAAGAAATAAAAGTTGACTTGACTTTTACTGCATCTTTGGTTAACTCTGCGCCTGATGGCGGAAAAAAGGGCGTATTTGTTCAGTCTAAAAAAAATAACGATGTTGCAATGAATATCAATATTAAAAGACTTTCAAAACTTCCATCACTTGAAGTTTATTCGATTATTTATAATGCACTTTATAGACACAGTGTTCAAAATGAGGCGGTTAGTGATAATAATTTTGATTTGGACGCGGGCGTTGATGAGAACACTGAGGTTGAAGAGCCAAAAAAGAAAAAGTCCTCAAAAGATAAGGCAATTGAATGCTTGGCAGGATATTTGAATAAATTTTTGCCAAAATATTTTGATGGAAAATTCAAAGAGTTTAGCGCTATTTCTAAATTGGTTGCAATACAAATCGTTGATGAAATGGACGAAGAAGACTTTGAAAAAATTCTCAGCGTTTTCTTTAAGTTTGAAAAGTTGGATAAAAAGGCAGAAAATCTTGTTGAAGAATTTTTGGGAAGTTCAGAAACTTCAAGACTTGAATATATTAATTATAAAGCCACAGAATTTTTGCTTGATCCAAACAAAGAACAAACAGGATTAAATTATTTGCAACAGGCCGAAGAGCTGTTGTCTGTTTCAACAAAAACCAAATTTCAAGAAGCTGTTAATTCCAACGGAAAATCACTTAATGATTTTAAGTCTTTTTGCGTTAGCTATGCAAACAGATTTATGTACTCAAATAATCTTAACGGAATTGAGGTGACCTTTGAACCCGAAGGTGCACTCGGTGAGTTTTATGACGATAGTCCTCCGAGAATTAATGTAAATTTAAAAAGAATAGACAGCGTTAGCGAACTTGCTATGACGCTTTCGCATGAACTTACTCACGCTGTTGATTCTTGCTTAAATAAATCTAAGGGCAAATATAACCGTGATGGCGGTGGACTTATTGATACTATTAGTGAAGATATTTCGGATTCAGGTCTAAAAGAGTCTGACCCTGCATATAAATTATTAAAAGAATTAAAAAATTATTGTTATCATATCAATCCAAATGAAAGACACGCAAGAATAGGGGAACTGTCTGCACTGAGCTTTATTGATGAGATGTCTAAGGATAATACAGGAAAGAATATTAATTTAAGAAGTCAGCTTTTTTCAAGTGCTTCAAAGTATATTTCATATCAAAACAGAACTGCTGAAATGATAAACAATCTTTCTTCCGCAAAAATCAGTGCATGGAGAGATATGCTTGCGGGATTTAACAAAATTCCGAGTCATGCAAAAAATATGATAAATGAGAGAATTGACTATCTTGAAGGTATGCTTGAATCGGGGCTTATGATTGATGCCGAAAAAGAATCTATTGAGGCAGCAAGAAGAATTGTTGAAGCAAAGCAAAAAGAAATTGAAGATTTGAAATTGAAGCAAGAGGCAATAAAAAAATCTGAGACAACTCAAATGGGCGAATAAAATTTTGTAATATTTAATTTAAAAATTTAAAATATTTTAAAATAGTACTTGATTTTACCACCGATTACATATATAATAATTGGTGGTTTTTTTATGAAAAATATTAAGGAGGAGAAATTGTGCAAGAAATAAACTTGAATAATCTACTGAAAGAAGAAATAGAAAAATACTATTCAGATAAAAAATATGATATGAAAAAAGTTTCTGATTGTATTTATAATTCTATTGTTGCCGGAATTGATTGCGATTTTGCTAAGCTTGTTGAAGCACTTAAAAATATGGCTAAAAACAGGCATAGTCTTTTTGATATGCAAAATGTTCAAGTTTTTGACATTTCTTCCAAAACATCAAAAGTTGCTGTTAAGCAGGTTTGCGATGATATACAAGAGCCTATACTTTTATTTTTTAAAGATGACGAAACTCTGCCATTTTTTAAAGTGATATCTTATTTTGATAAGGGAACTAAGAACATTTCTGTTGAGACATCTAATAATCCGGTTATGCTTTCTAAGATAAAAGAAAAAATTGATACAACAGGCTATAATTATATTTTTAAAGATAATTATTTTTTCAAAGAAAATAACAATGTTTTGGCTACAAAATCTATCTTTACAAAATCAGGATTGAATATTGAAGAATTACAAAATTCTGATATTCAGCTTAGTGATGATGAAAATCTGTTTTTCGCATTTTTAAGCAAAAAACTTGATCAAAAGTATGATAAAACGCCAAAAAGTCTTAGTTTTGAGCAATTTCAAATGATTAAATATTTTTGTAATACAATGTCTGATGTGTTTTCTTACGAATGTGAATTCGCTTTTGGTGACCTTGTAAAAATTCTTTCAGCCGTTTGTTTGGATAACAAAAATTTAAATTATGAAAGTGGCGGTTTAAATGCTAATGGACTTAGTTTTGTTGCAGAAAATATTGTTCAAAATTTATATAGTGGTGGCAACTTTGAATATCAAACCATTAACAATGCTGGCGATAATTTAACAATAAGGGGATTAGCTTCGGCAAAGTATTGTTCAATAGATTTTTTTAACGATATTGGAAAAAGATTGTGCAATTATATGTTTTATGAAACAGACAAGGGCTTTACACTTTTTAGAAGTCTTAAGAAATCTGAGAAAGAAAACAAATCGATTCTCGATTTGTGTACACTTAATTTAACAGACAATATATTAAAGTTTTCTGCTATGGGTGATGTGACTAAGCTTTCCGATAAAGTTAGTCCAATAGATATTCAATTGAAATTTAAAAAGAGCGGTGAGTTTTTGTTGAGTGGAACTCTTGTTGCTGAACTTAAAAACAAAGAATTAATATTTGTTCCGTCTGAAAAAATCAATATTTAAAACAAGTGATAGCTTCACTTGTTTTTTTATTTTAAATTTATTAATATTTTTGCATTTTAATAAAAATGTTTGCAAAAAATTGCATTTATTTGTTATAATTGTTATAGGAAAATAGGAGGCTTTTATGGCAGAAAATAATGCGAAATTGGTTGGCGAAAAATTGGGAAAGCCAAATACTAAATCTTATGACGCAAAAGATATTCAAATATTAGAAGGCCTTGACGCTGTTCGTTTGCGTCCGGGTATGTATATTGGAACAACAGGACCTAAGGGATTGCACCATCTTGTTTGGGAGATTGTGGACAACTCCGTTGACGAGGCGGCTAATGGATTTTGTTCAAGAATAAATGTGTCGCTGAATAAAGATGGTTCGGTGACTGTTGAAGATAACGGAAGGGGAATTCCCGTAGCTATTCACCCCGTTAAAAAAGTTTCGGCTGCCGAAGTTGTTTTTACCGAACTTCATGCGGGCGGAAAGTTTAATAATGAAAATTATTCTTATTCAGGTGGTCTTCACGGTGTTGGTGCTTCTGTTGTTAACGCTCTTTCAAGATGGCTTAAACTTGAAGTTTTCAGAGATGGAAAAAAGTATATTCAAGAGTTTGAGAGCAAAGAAGATGCAAACGGAAAAGTTAGGGGTGGTGTTCCGCTTTATTCTTTAAAAGAAGACGGTGCAAGTATTATTACCGGAACAAAAGTTACATTTATGCCTGACGACAGAATTTTTGAATCAATTACATTTAATCCTGATACTATTAAAGAACATTTAAAAGAAGTTGCATTTTTAAATCGTGGTTTGGAAATTAACTTTATTATTCAAGCCGAGGTTGAGGAAGAGTCTAAACTTTATACCTTTAAATTTGACGGCGGTATTGTTGACTTTGTTAAGAATATCAACGAAACAAAAAATTCTATTTATGCCGAGCCTATTTATATTTCTGGTGAGTCCGACGGAATTAAAGTTGAAGTTTCAATGCAACATACCGACAGTTATACCGAAAGCATTTTCTCTTATGTTAACAATATTCAAACGCCTGACGGCGGAACACATGAAATTGGCTTTAAAAGCGGTTTGACCAAAGCTTTGTCTGATTTGGCTGAAAAAAGCAACAGCCTTAAAGGCAAAGATGCGGGAATTCTTGCTGGCGAAGATTTTAGAGAAGGCTTGACCACTGTTATTTTGGTTAAAATGAAAACCGTTGAGTTTGAAGGGCAAACCAAGGCAAAACTTGGAAATCCTCAGGCAAGACCTGCTGTTGAAAGTGTGGTTTATAGCGGACTTATGGAATTTTTCTCTGACAAAAAAACCAACAGCATTTTGTCTTCTATGCTTGATAAAGCACTTTCTGCCGCAAAGGTTAGGGAGGCTTCTAGAAAAGCAAAAGAAATTGCAAGACAAAAAAACTCTATTGAAAATTCAACACTTATAGGAAAGCTTGCTTCTTGCACAGGAAAAAATTATGCCAACAATGAAATATTTATTGTTGAAGGCGATTCCGCAGGCGGAAGCTGTAAGCAAGCCCGTGACAGACACTTTCAAGCGATTTTGCCACTTAGAGGAAAGCCTCTTAATGTTGAGAAAAAGCGTATTGACCAGGTTTTGATGAATGAAGAATTCAGAACTTTGATTTCTGCACTTGGTGCGGGGATTGGTGAGGATTTTGATGTTAATTCAATTAAATATAACAAAGTTATTATTTTGGCAGATGCCGACCAAGACGGTTTTCATATCAGAAGCATTCTTTTGACTTTCTTTTTCAGATATATGAAGCCCCTTATTACAAACGGTCATGTATTTATAGGTTTGCCTCCGCTTTACAGGGTTGCAAAAAGAGATAAAGTTGAATATGTTTATTCTGATGCAGAACTTCCAGAGGCTACAAAAAGAGCAGGAAAGGGTTATAAACTTCAAAGATATAAAGGTCTTGGAGAAATGGACAAAGATCAGCTTTGGGAAACTACTATGGACCCGGCTCAAAGGACTCTTGTGCAAGTTACTATTGACGACGCAGCAGAGGCTGAAAAAATTATTTCGACTTGGATGGGAGATAATGTTGAAGTAAGAAAAAATTATATTGCTGAACACGCAAACTTTTCGAGAGCGGATTCACTTTCTGAATTTATTAATGGAAAGAAGAAATAAAATTTTGAGAGGCAAAAATGAGTGAAGATGAAGTAAAAAATGAAAATTTAGAAGAATTTGTGGATGGAGATTCTTCTGATGAAGAAGTTGATGAGGAAAGAAACGAAATTATTGACGGCAGTGGCTTTGGCAAAAGTGTTATTCAAAAAGATATTGACGAAGTTATGAGTGAGTCAATGATTCCTTATTCTGAGCACGTTATTTTGGAGCGCGCGCTTCCAAGAGTTGAAGACGGGCTTAAACCTGTTCAGCGAAGAATTCTTTATACACTTTTTGAACTTGATATTACTCCTGAAAAAGATTACAAAAAAAGTGCAAGAATTGTTGGTGAATGTTTGGGTAAATTTCACCCTCACGGAGATACTTCGGTTTATGATGCTATGGTTAGAATGGCACAAGATTTTAACATGAGAGAAGTGCTTGTTGACGGACATGGAAACTATGGTTCTGTTGACGGTGACCCTGCGGCTGCAATGCGTTATACGGAAGCCAGAATGGCTCCGCTTGCATTGGAAGTTTTGCGTGACCTTGAAAAAAATACAGTTGATTGGACTCTTAACTTTGACGACACCATGCAAGAGCCTGTTACTTTGCCATGTAGATTTCCTAATATTTTGGTTAATGGTGCAAACGGAATTGCTATTGGTCTTGCAACTAACATTCCTACTCACAATCTTGGCGAAGTTATTTCGGGCGCTATTGCCATGATTGATAACAATAAAATTTCTTTGGATGATATGATGAAAATTATTCCCGGACCGGATTTTCCTACGGGTGGTTATTTGATTGCCGGTGATGATTTGAGAAATGCCTATGAAACGGGAAAGGGCAAAATTTTTATTCGCTCTAAGGTTCATGTTGAAGGCAAGGCAGGCGAAAAGAAAAATATTGTTATTACTGAGCTTCCTTATCAAGTAAACAAAGCCAAACTTTTACAAAGAATTTTGGAGGTCAGAGACAGCAAAAAATATGATTTGTCTTGTATTACTGAAATTTTGGACGAATCCGATAGGTCGGGTACTCGTGCGGTTGTGAGAGTAAAAAAAGATGCCGATGTTAACAAAGTTATTGAAATATTGTTCAAAGAAACCGATATGCAAGTTTCTTATGGTATAAACATGGTTGTTATTGCCGGCGGCAGACCTCAACTTATGGGAATATTGGATATTTTGTCTCATTACATAAATTATCAAAGAGAGGTTGTTTACAGAAGAACAAAATTTGACCTTGATGTTGCAAAAGAAAGAGAGCATATTTTGCTTGGACTGATTGTTGCGGTTAAAAATATTGACGAAGTTGTTAAAATTATTAAATCTTCTGCCGACACAGCAGAAGCTAAAGCAAGATTGATGGAAAGATTTGCTCTATCTGGCAGGCAAGCGCAGGCTATTCTTGACATGAGGCTTGCTAGGCTTACATCTCTTGAAATTTATAAGTTGGAGCAAGAGCTTAAAGATATTCAAGCGCTTATTGCAAAGCTTTCTGCTATTTTGGCTTCTAAAAAATTGCAATTTGAAATTGTTAAGAGTGAAATGCTTGAAATAAAACGCAAATTTAAAGACCCTAGAAAAACTCAGGTACTTCAATCTTTGGATAAGTTTAAGTTAGAGAGTGCAACTGCGGCTGGTGCAAAAACAAACCAAAATGTTTGTGTTTCACTTTCTGCCGATGGAATGATAAAGAGCATGACGGCAGCTACTGTTTCGGGTTCAAGTAAGTTGTGGACAGAAAAATCAAGAATCTTTGAAGCTTTGGTTTCAATTACAAGAACATCTACCAGCAAAGAGGTTTTGGTGTTTACAAATCTTGGAAATGCATTTAAGGTTGATGTTAATGGTCTTCCTATTTGCAAATGGAAAGAAAAGGGCGTTGAGTTTTCTAAACTTGTGAAAGGCATTAAGCCTAATGAAATTCCTGTTTCTATTATTGAATGCCCAACAGCAGAAACCAACAAAAAACTTTTGTTCTTCACAAAGCAAGGTATGATAAAAAAGACCGCTCTTAATGAGTATATGGTTGGAAAGTCTAGTTATCAAGCTGCAAAGTTTAAAGACGGTGACGAACTTATTTCCGTTGAATTTGACAAACCTGATACTTCTATTTTATTTATCACAAATAATGGTATGGGTCTTAATGCTGAAAAGTCTGATATTCCTGAACAAGGAAGAATTTCGGGCGGTGTTAAAGGTGTTATGCTTGCAGATGGTGATTTTGTTGTGAGTGCCTCGCAAGTTGTTGCGGGTCAAAACATTGTGCTTGTTTCTAACAAAGCATATGCAAAACAACTAAACTCTTCTGAAATAAGTATCATTGCAAGATACAGAAAGGGTGTTACGGTATTTGACCTTAAAGGTGACAGTTCTACGGGAAGTAAAATTATTTGTGCGGGTGTTTTTGGTGAAGAAGACGATGTTATTGTTGAAACAGGAGAAGGTGAATATGCTTGCATTGCTGTGTCTTCAATAAAAGAAGATACAAGAGCAGGAAAAGGAAAAGCACTTTCTGTTGAAAATCGAAAGATTATTTCTGCGCTGATTAGGCATAATAATTAGTTTGTATTTGGTAAAATATTAAATTTTACTTACGCTATGTTATTATTTGACCAAAATTTTTATGTTTGATATAATTGATTTGTTAAAAAGGAGGAATGTCTGTTTATGTCAAAAGATAATGAAGATGTTAAAGATGAAAATTTAGACGTTTCTTCTGATGCAAAAAATTCTGAAACCGAAAACAGTGTGAGTGAAGAAATTGAAGATTTTGATTCTTCAAATGCAGATGTTTCTAAACTTTTAGACGAGAGTGGTGAAAGCAATTCTTCTGAACCTGATTCCGAAAAAAACACAGTAAGCGAATACAGAAGTGAAGAAATCACCGAAGCTCAGCAAAAACAATATGAAAAACTTGGGCAAGTAAAAGAAAAGATTTCTAAAATTTTGAATGCCTCTAATGTTGAAATTGTTGACGAAAATATTGGTGACGAATATGATTTGGGCGAAGAGGGAGATTCAAAAAAACAACAGCAACAAGATTATGATTCACTTAAAGCTTTGTTTGGTGATGCTGAAAAAAATAAGAAAAATGAACTAACTCTTACTATTGATGACTATGATTATACTTATGCTGGGCAATATGTTGATGAATTTGACTTAATGCACGTTAAGGGAATAAAGCATATAAAGCTTCAACGCAAGCATTCAAAGCATTTTAAAAAGATTATTGTTGCGGCGGTAGTTGTTGTGGCTGCCGGGCTTGCCGGATTATTAAGCTTTTTGCTTTTAAGACAAAAGCCTGTGGTTTTGCAGTCGGTCGTTTTGAACCAAACAGGAAATTCTTATTATATAAATCAAAAATTTGATTATACAGGTCTTTACTTTATTGCAAAGTATTCTAACGGAAGATCGGAGAAGATTCCGCTTAAAAGTTCTAATCTTGTTGATATTGTCGGAAATGTTGACAGAAGCAACAACGAAATAAAATTTATAGGCGGGCAACGGGCAGATTTAACATTTTCTTATGGCGGAGTAAACATAGTTTATACTGTTGAAATAAAGCATAAGAATTTGGAAGGCATTGAAGCTTATTATTCTGACGGGTTATTTAATCTTAAACAAGGAGAATATTTGACACAAGATTATTTGAAACTGCTTTGCAATTATGGGGATTATGGAAAAGAGGAAATTAATTTTTCAAATCTTATCACAATAAATGTTGATGGGCAAATGTTAACATATTCGTCTTCCTCAGGAGGATATTTGTTGTCAAAAGATGTTACCCAAACATCTGAAATTGTAGTCAGATATAATGGATTTCAAATTACATTTGGTTTTGAAGAAAATGCAGGAATTATAAAATAAAAAGTGAAGAAATAATTCTTCACTTTTTTTTATGTGATATAATTTATTATAAATGATTGTTTGTGTATGGAATGGTAGAAGGTCTTTCTTCCATTGTTGTTACTCTTGCATTTGAAGAAGTGTATTCTTCAATTTTTTGTTTTTCGGGAGTTCTGTCTGCCCTCATAATTTTTTCACTTTCATTATTCATAATATTCACTTCCTTTGACGCATTGTCGTCGTTGTTTGAAGTTTGCATTTCGTTAGAATTTTGGTTGGCAATATTTTTATTTAATCTAAGGGTAGGCATTTTATAAAATTGGTTTCTGTTTGTGCCTAGTCTGTTGTTTGTTTGATTATTGATTTGATTGCTGATTTGATTGTTAGTCAAATTTTGGCTAACTGTATTTTGGTTATTGTTATTTAATGATTGACTATTATTTAAAATATTATTACCAAGATTGTTATTTTTATTTAATTGTTGGTTTGTGTTATCTCTTAAATATTGCTGATTTTTGTTAAATTGATTTAAATTTGATTGATTAAATTGATTGTTTTGCGAA
>CAQFKO010000023.1 GCA_948787875.1 uncultured Eubacteriales bacterium | reverse complement strand
TTTCTTTATTTATGACTTTTTGCTATTTTTTTAACCTTTATTACCAAAAACTAAGTTAAGTCAACCTTCAAAAATCAATTAACGACAAAAAATAGGAATATATGAAACCATATATTCCTATTATATTCATTTTATAAACCCAAAACATCTTTGATTTGCGTTTTTATACATTCTAATCTATTTTCTGCAAGAGCCTTATTTTCTCCCTTTATGCTATAATAAATCTTAATTTTTGGTTCAGTTCCACTTGGTCTGACAACAACCCAAGAACCATCATTAAACACATACTTAATAACATTTGAATGTGGAAGATTTCCAAATCCTTCTTCCGCAGGAACAGAATTATTAAAATCGATAATCTTTGCATTTTCGCTAAAAGGACTTGACATTGTTCTTAATTTAGACATCATTGCCGAAATTTGTTCTAAACCGTCTTTTCCTTTAAGTGTAAAGCTTTCTTGCGTATCAAGATAATAACCATATTCTTTGTAAATTTCTTCAAGCCTGTCATGCAAAGTTATATTTTTGTTTTTATAATATGCCGCCATTTCGCAAATCAAAACGCTGGCAACAACCGCATCTTTATCTCTTGCATGAGTTCCGCAAAGATAGCCATAAGACTCTTCATAACCAAAAACATAATCAAAATCTTGAACAGAATTTCCGCTCTTTTTTGCATTTTCAAACTGCATAATCTTTTCGCCAATATATTTGAATCCCGTAAGAGTAGAAAATACTGTTGCGCCGTTTTTTCTTGCAATTTCCGCACCAAGTTCAGAAGTAACAATTGTGTTTATTACTGCGGGTTTTTTATAAACATTTTTGTCAAGACTTGACAAAATAAAGTCTATCAATAATATTCCTGTTTGGTTGCCTGTTAAAAGCTTAAAACCTTCTGTTGTTTTAACCGCAATACCAACTCGGTCACAGTCAGGGTCCGTTCCAAGCACAATGTCGGAATCAATTTTTTCCGCAAGTTCAATGCCAAGTTCAAGCGCTCTTCTATCTTCTGGATTAGGAGAAACAACTGTTGGGAAATTTCCGTCAGCCACAGCTTGACTTTCAACAAGATTAACATTCTCAAAGCCATCGGCAAAAAGTGCCTTGGTTACAGGAACAAGTCCTGTTCCGTGAAGCGGTGTATAAACTATATTCAAATTTTTCTTAATCTCTTTGTCAGTTACTCTGCTTTGCTTTAAAATAACCTCAACAAATTCGTCCGTAATATCAATTGTTTCAACAAGTTTGCTGTTTCCGTCAAAATTAAGAACATGATAGTCAGAAATTTCATTAACACAGGCGGTAAGTTTGTTAGCTAAGCTATTAACAAGTTGACAGCCAAGCTCATCATAAACCTTGTATCCATTATACTCTTTTGGGTTGTGGCTTGCCGTAACCATAATTCCGCCAAGAGTGTTATATTTTCTGATGGCATAGCTTAAAACCGCAATAGGACTTGCCTCACTCATAAGATAAACTTTTATTCCCAGCCCACTAAAAATATCAGCCGCACACTTTGCAAATTTAAGGCTGTTATTTCTTGTGTCAAAGCAAACAACCACCCCACGATTTTCGCAAGCGTCTTTTCCGTAATTTTGCATCAAATAATTTCCGTAACCAAGCGAAGCCTTGCCCACAGTATAATTATTCATTCGGTTTGTTCCCGCACCCATAATTCCACGAAGACCCGCAGTGCCGAATTCAAGGTCTTGATAAAATCTATCTTCTATTTCTTTTTGGTCAACCAATTCCGAAAGTTCATTTCTTGTGTTCTCGTCAAAAAAGTTATCGTCTTTCCACAAGTTATAATTTTTTAAATAATCCATAAATTTTTATGACAACATTGTTGCCATATTCTCCTTTATTTTTCTATTAATAGTATAGTATAAAAAAAGTTTTTTGTAAAACAAAAGCCTAAATAATATGATTTTGCCAAAGTTTTAGGCAAAATAAAAAGTGCAACAAAGTGCACTTATTTATTGAATTTTCTTCTTAAAAATGGTGGAATTTCAGGGTCGTCAACTCTTATATTGGATTGCATATTTTGATTTGGTGCAACTCCGTTATTTTGAGGATTTGGATTTTGAACACCGCTCATATTTCCATAATAATTGTTTGAATTATTGTTTCTAATGCCATATTTTCTGTCTAGTTCATCATTGGTCATTTGACCTTGATTATAACCATTGTTACCAGCATTTACGCCACCGAAATTTTGTTCTCTTTGAGGCTGAACTCTGCCTATATTTTGATTGTTTCCGCCAGCAGAAAGCTTGTTCCAAAGGTCAGCTTCTGTGTAAGAATTTTGGTCTTGTTGAGGCTTAAAACCACTGTTTTGCGCATTGTTATTTTCAAACAATGAAGACATCATTGGCTTGCCCGTAACAAAATCATTATATCTGTTTTTGTCAAAACCACCATTATCTTGCGGTCTTGAAATTTGAGAAAGCCTGTCTGCCATTGGAGAAGGAACAAAGTTTGGTTTTTGAACTTGACCCGAGCCTTTTGTTGCATTTTCAAACTTACTGCCCTCAAAGCCTGTTGCAACAATAGTAACAATCATGCGGTCATTATAATTTTCGTCAATCGTAGCACCGAAGATTGTGTTAGCGTCCGGAGAAACCACACTTTTAACCATGTTAACCGCAACATTAACCTCTTCAAGCGTAAGGTCAAAACCACCTTTAACATTGATAATAACGGCTTTTGCGCCATTTATTGATGTTTCTAAAAGTGGGCTTGAAATAGCTGTTCTAACCGCCATTTCATGACGTTTTTCGCCTTTTCCCTCACCAATACCCATGTGTGCAAGTCCGCGATTTTTCATAACCGTTCTAACATCGGCAAAGTCAAGGTTAATAAGCGACGGTGTAGAAATAAGATCAGAAATGCCTTGAATACCCTGTCTTAAAACCTCGTCTGCATATTTAAATGCATCAACAATAGATGTTCCTTTCGGAGCAATCGAAAGAAGTCTGTCGTTTGGAATAACTACCAAAGTATCAACACACTTGCTAAGATTTTTTATACCCATTTCCGCATTTGCAGCTCTTGTTCTTCCTTCAAACTCAAAAGGCTTGGTAACAACCGCAATAGTCAAAATGCCCATTTCACGAGCAATTCCGGCAATAACAGGAGCAGCTCCCGTTCCCGTTCCGCCGCCCATGCCCGCAGTAATAAACACAAGGTCAGCGCCTCTTAGTTTTTCACAAATTTGTGAACGACTTTCTTCTGCGGCTTTTCTTCCCACCTCAGGATCAGCACCTGCTCCAAGACCTTTTGTTAATTTTTCGCCAAGCTGAATTTGAGTTGTTGCCTTGCTTAACAAAAGTGCTTGCTTGTCTGTGTTAGCAGCAATAAATGATGCACTCTTTAATCCAGATGCAATCATTCTGTTAACGGCATTGCAACCGCCACCGCCAACACCAACAACTAAAATTTTACAAATTGGTGTAATGTTATTAAATTCCATAATCTATTACCTCGCATTTATTTTGTGATAAACATACCCGCTAAGTTTTGCATATTCAAAACAATATATAACAGCCCTTCTTCTGATGTATCAAACGGTTTTGTGCTTTTAAAGTTTTTTGAACCTTGTTGAACAATTTGTCTGCCAAGCTTTTTTGACATAACATTAACAATTCCTCTTATGCTGGTCATTCCGCCACCCGTTATATAAATAGGCAAAAAGTCAGGCAAATCATAAGCGCATTTATCCAAGCATTTTGAAATATAATCGCAAATCATTTCAACCCTTGCCATAACAATTTCATTAGAGATTTTTGCCGGATAGGTTTTAATAAATTCTTCTCCCTCAACCTCATAAGTATCGTTATCACCCGCATTCCAGCCAAGCACAATTTTGCGTTTAAGGCGTCTTGCTTCATTGAAAGAAATTTTCAAGCATTGCGACAGGTCTGAGGAAATATATCCCCCGCCCATTGAAAAACTGCTTAAAAATAACAATCCATTTCCACGAGTAAGAGCGACGCTTGTGGTAATATAGCCCACATCAACCAAAAGCACATATTTGTCACGCATAGCAGGTTCAAATAAGTATAAACATTCTGCAAGGGCAGAAGAAACAAATCCCTTTATTTCAATTTTAAGTTCCGAAAAAATAGATTTAATCAAACCCAAAAATTCTTTCATTGCAAGAATATAAGATATTTGCCCCGTAATCTTGCCGGTCTTTTGTCCTTCCGGATTAATAACACGCTTTCCTCCATCTAATTCATAATAAATAACCGAATTGTTAATCAAACTGAAATTAGGCTCATTTTTAAAAGTGTTGCCTATTCTGAAAATATTTTCAACATCAAGTTTTGAAATTCTTTTTGCCTTTGGAAAAGACAAACTTATGCTTTTTGTTATGCAAGTGCAAAATTCAGACGGAACACCAATGTATATTTCCGAGATTTTTGCATCGCTGGAAAGCTCTGCATTAGAAATAGAGTTTGCAATTGCGAACTTCAAATTTTCGGGTTCCAAAAATTCCGCATTTTGAAAGCCGGCATAGGCAACTTCGCCTTTGCCGATAATGTTAAGAGTTCTATTAACCCCATTTTCACCCACAAGGGTAACGATAGACATAGAACCTATATCAAGAACTGCAACACTATCTCTCATTATTTCCTCTGATTTTTGATATTAACTAATTTTAAGTATATTCTAATAACTAATTCGTGTCAAATAAAATAGTTCCAATTATGTAAATTATGTGCGATTTAACAAACTATAATTCATAACAAAAAAAGCAGATAAACCTCTGCTTTTTGTTAAAAATTTACTTAATCACAACAATTTCGCCATTAAAATCTTTTTTTACGGTTATAACCGTGCCTTCGGCAATGTCGATTTCTTGCATTTGGTCGTCATAAATTGCCGAAACTGCCCTAAATACCTTTATCGCAAGATCGTCATTTCCTATAACTTTTATTAAAACATTTCTGTATTTCATGCGGATTTCCGCCGAAAATGTTTCACCGGAAAAATTCATTTCAACCAAACTTACTTTGCCAATATCTTTTGTTCTGCCATAAATTCCTTCCGCTATTTGCATTGCCAAAACTTTTATCTGATTATTGTCAACAAAATCTCCGACCTTTGAACTGATATTAAGATTTTTGTTTGAAATTTCAAAAGTCTTATCAACATAATCACTAATATTGTCAAAATTCACAATTTCCAAAACTTTAAAGTCTTCGTCAAGAATATACCAAAATTCCTCTTGCGTATCTTGAACTCTGTATTTCATTGTTCGCTCAGAAATATAAACTCTTAGTTTGTTTGGAAAATATTTGATTACTTGTTCAACTTTAACATAAGGATTTGCCTTTTCTATTTTCTTAACATTGTCTGCCGTGTTATAAAACAAAATGTTTTTCCCTGTTTTAAACTCGCCGCTTGCAAGCACTTTGTTTATAATTCCGTCAGGCAGTTTGCTTTGCGACCCCACCGCTCTTGCTCTGATTTCAACATCAACGGTTTTCAACCTAAACGCAAGCGAAAAAATCACAAGCACACAAACTATGCAAGTGCAAATAATCGAAAATGTAAGCCAAAACTTTTTTCGTTTCGTCATCAATTTACTCTACCTTATTAATTTCTGCTCCCAAACTTTTCAAGCACTCATCAAGGTTGTAATAGCCTCTTTCAATATGAAAAATTTCATCAACTTCCGTGGTGCCCTTTGCAACCAAGCCGGCAAGAACAAGTCCCGCACCGCCCCTAAGGTCCGGACAAGAAACTTTTGCAGGTTTAAGCTTTGTTACGCCCACAACCGTTGCATATCTTTCACTAACATTAATTTTTGCACCCATCTTAATCAGTTCCGCAACAACTTTAAACCTTGCTTCAAAAACCGTTTCGTGAATAATTGAAGTTCCCTTTGAAATTGTTTGCATAACTAGCATTGGTGACTGCAAATCTGTCGGAAAGCCCGGATAAGTTTCTGTTTCTATTTTTTCCACAGATTTAAGTCTTGAAAAGTTTTCTAATATTATTTTATCACTAAATAAATCTATATTGCAACCAGAATTACGCAAAAATACAATAAGAGGCAACAAATAATTGGGATTAATGCCGTCAAGTTCGATTCTTCCGCCACACATAGCGCCCGCAATCAAAAAAGTTCCTGCCGCAATTCTGTCGCCCATGCACCTAAAAGAAGTTCCGTGAAGTTTTTTTACACCGCAAACCACAATGGTTTCATAGCCCGCACCATAGACCTTTCCACCCATAAGATTGATAAATCTTGCAAGTTCGGTAATTTCAGGTTCTCTTGCACAATTTTTTATAACTGTTATTTCGCCTTCCATAAGAGTGCTTGCCATCATAATATTTTCGGTAGCCCCAACGCTTGGATAAGATAATTCTATTACTGACCCATTAACCCTGCTGGCGTCACAATAAATAAGGTCGTTTGCAAAAGTAAACTTTATGCCAAGTTTTTTCAGACCTGCAAGATGAATATCTATGGGTCTTTTGCCGATATCACAACCGCCGGGATAAGTAAAGATTGCCTTTCTGTATTTAGAAATAATTGAACCCATCATAAATATGCTGGACCTTAAAGTTTTTGTTTCTGCCATAATAACAGAAGTACTGCTAATAGAGCCCGAAATAACCAAGTTACCGTCTTTGAACTCTATGGTTTTTCCAAGTTTTTCCAAAATAGCAGCCATTTCGATAACATCAAGATAAAGAGGTATATCCTCAATAATACATTCCTCATCACACATAATGCTTGCAGCGATAATAGGAAGTATTGCATTTTTTGCAGAATCAACGGCAAGTTTTCCAAATAACTTGTTTCCGCCATTAATCACATATTTCATACGCACCGTCCTTATATTATCAAAATATTCAATTTTGCAAAAATCTTTCACTGTTTATTGAATTTTTATGAATATTTTGTACAATTCCGAGCATTCCCATAAATACCATGATAGATGTGCTGCCCGCACTGATAAACGGAAGCGGAAGCCCCGTTGGCGGAACAACGCCCGTTACAACCGCAATATTTAAAAGCATTTGAATGATTATCAAAGAGCCAATTCCCGCAGAAAGCAAAAAACCGAATTTGTCCATTGCATTTTTTGCCACTTTAATAATAACAAAAAACAAAAGCACAAATAAAAGTATCATAAACAAACAGCCCACAAAACCGGTTTCTTCCGCAATTATAGAAAAGATAAAGTCAGATTCCGAAAACGGCAAAAACAAAAATTTTTGCCTTGAATTAAATATTCCTGACCCAAACATCCCGCCGAGAGATATTCCGAAAAGCGACTGAACAAGCTGAAATCCTTCGTCTTGCTTTGAAGCAAACGGGTCAATAAAAGCCACCAATCTTTTAAGCCTGTAAGGCTCAGCCAAAATAAGCAACGCAACAACAAGCACGGCAGGAACAGCCAAAATTGCAAAGTGCTTAAATCTTGCACCACCCAAAAACAACATAACAACAACCAAAAGAGCCATGCAAATTGTTATGGACATATTAGGTTCCAAAATAATGAGAACACAATATAGCCCACCAATCAAAAGTATTGGCAAAATGCCTTTAAATGACTTTACCTTTTCGGCACTTTTTGACAACAAGCTGGCAGAGAGCACAATAAAAGAAAACTTTGCAATTTCAGATGGCTGAAAAGTTATAAATCTAAGGTTAATCCACCTTGTTGCACCATAGTTGGTCAATCCGATTCCCGGCACAAAAACAAGGGCCAACAAAATTGCCGAAACAGCAAATAAAACCCATTTAAGTTTTTCCAAACGATTGTAACTGACAAGCGAAAAAAACAGGTAGCAGACTAACCCCACGCCTATTCCAAAAAGTTGTTTTTTCAGAAAAAAGAACTTATCGCCATAAGTTATTTCCGCAGAATAACTGCTTGCACTGTAAACAAAAACACAGCCGAGAGCAAGCAGTAAAATCATAATAAAAAACAACGAAAAATTAAATTTATGTTTCTTTTTCAGACTTACCGAGAGCATTTTCATAAGACAAAATCTCCTCGACAATCTTACGAAAAACCATTCCCCTTTCCTCATAATTTTTAAAGCAATCAAAACTTGCACAAGCAGGAGACAAAAGCACAACCTCGCCGTTTTTTGCATTTTTATAACAAGTTTTAACGGCTTCGCCAAAACTTGCACACTGCTTTATGTTCAAATAGCCGAATTTTTTGGCAGCTCTCAAAATCTTTTTGGCGGTTTGTCCGCAAACAGCAATGCTCTTTACATTTTGAGGCAATTTTTCAAAAAGCTCATCAAATTCATAGCCTTTGTCGCTTCCGCCCAAAATCAAATGAATATTTTGTTTAAAGCTTGAAACAGCAACTAATGTGCTTGAAATATTTGTAGCCTTGCTGTCATTAAAAAACTCAATGCCCGAAATGGTTTTAACATATTCCGTTCGGTGAGGAACACCCACAAATCTGCTTATGCCCTCAACAAGTTTTATGTTTTTTGTTTCAAGATAAACGGCAAGAACGCCACACAAAATATTCGACAAATTATGTTCACCAATAAGTTTTATGCCTTTTGAGGAAACTAGTTTTTTTTCACAATGATTGTCATTAAAGTATATGCTTCCTCTTTTAATATAACAACCCTCAACCCTGCGTTTTGTGCTAAAATATAAGACTTTTGCGTTGGTTTTTGGCAGATTCTCCATAAGAGTTTCACAGTCAGCATTAATCAGCAAAAAGTCGCCCTCTGTTTGATATTTTGTTATGTTGCTTTTTGCTTCGATATATTTTTTCATAGTGCCGTGTCTGGATAAGTGGTCAACAGAAAAATTTAATATTGCAGCAATATGCGGGTGAAAATGTTTAATTCCTTCCAACTGAAAACTAGAACATTCAAGCACAGAAATATCACTCACTTTGCTTGATTTTGCAAAACTAGAAACAGGCACACCAATATTTCCGCCCAAGTTGATTTTTGTATCCGCACCTTTTAGCAAATAATATATCAAAGAAACCGTTGTGGTTTTTCCGTTTGTTCCCGTCACCGCAATAATATCGCCTTTTAGGGCAGATGCCCCTAGTTCAAACTCTCCGATAATTTTTATTTTTCTTTTTCTCGCCTCTTTCAAAAGCGGAATTTTGGGACTTATTCCCGGACTTGTCACAATAAAAGACAGACCAGATAATAGCCTGTCTAAATATTCTTCGTCAAACTTTCCTTTATAGTTAATATCCTTTTCTTTTGCAAAAACAGTGCTAATCCCCTGTCCTTCAAGATAATCTTTTGCAGCTAGCCCGCTAAGCCCGCAACCAACAATCAAAACCTTCATATTCCCCCTTTAAAGAATATTAATGATTATCATGACCGCTCCAACAATAAGCGTAACCGCGAAATAGCACATGGTGATACGAACCTCGTGAACACCTTTTTTTTCAAAATGGTGATGCAGTGGCGACATCAAGAATATTCTTTTCTTTGTTAGTTTAAAATATGCCACTTGCAAAATTACTGACACAGAGCTGGCAACAAACATCAAGCCCAAAATAGGAATAAACAGACTCATTCTTGAAAATACCGCAACACTTGCAACCAAACTTCCAAGAGCAAGAGAACCTGTGTCGCCCATAAATATTTTTGCCGGAAAACAGTTAAATACCAAAAAGCTTAACATTGCACCAACAACAATTGACGCAAGAATCATAAGATTTTTATATTCTTCAAGTTGAACTTCGCTGGAAGAAAGAAGCACTCCCGAAAGCATAACAAGCATAAGTCCCATAAATGAAAGCATATATCCAAGTGTTGTCGAACCGGCAAGTCCGTCAAGCCCGTCAGTCAAATTTACAGAGTTTGTGGTTGCAAGATAAATTATAGCCACAAGCGGAATAATCCAATATCCGATATCAACCGTGATTTTTGTAAACGGAATAATCAATACCCCGCCCACATTGTTGTTATAGTATGCAAAAAATCCAATTGCAACAGAAATAGCCAGCTGAAAAATTATTTTTTGGTAAGCTCTAAGTCCCAAATTTCTTTTAAACTTAAACTTAATAAAATCGTCCAAGAAACCAACAAGCCCATAAGCCACAAAAATAAGCAACGAAATTTTTGCCAAATTACTTTGACCTTTAAAGCAAATAAGCCCCACAATGCTTATAGAAATCAAAAATATTATTCCGCCCATTGTAGGAGTTCCCGCTTTTGCCTTATGCTCTTCAACATAATGCAAAATTGTTTGCTTTACCTTTTCTCTTTTAATAAAAGATATAACAAACGGCGAAATTATAAGCGTCAACAAAAATCCCCATACTATTGCTTCAATTACTTGGACAAAATCACTCATTTAATTGTTCTCCTTATCTTTTCAATTTCTGCCAAATCACTATAAGGCATTTTCTCCCCGTTTTCATCAATGTATGTCTCAGAACCTTTTCCAGCCACAACCACAACATCTTTTGCATTCGCCATTTTAATGGCTTCCAAAATTGCCTTGGGTCTGTCAAGCACAACACAATAGTTTTTAGTTTTTATTCCCTTAACAATATCTTTTGCAATATCTTCGCGCTTTTCAAATCTCGGATTATCGCTGGTTACAAAAGTATAGTCTGCAATATCGGCAGATATTTCACCCATAATAGGTCTTTTTGCCGAATCACGATTTCCGCCACAACCAAACACCGAAATAAGTTTTCCGTCACCTGCAATTTCTCTGCAAGCACAAAGAATATTTTTTAGTCCGTCGGGAGTGTGAGCATAGTCAATAACAACCATAACCTCACCCACCAAAACCGAGTTGAATCTGCCATCAACCGGCTTCATGGATTTTAACCCCAAAGCAATCTCCGTTTCGTTAAAACCAAGATGCTCCGCCACCGCAATGGCAGCCAGAGCATTGCTAACATTAAACTTACCCGCAAAGCCCAATTCAAAATCAAATTTGCCGTTAAGTTTAAAAGTTTGACCTGCACCTTTTGGCTTTATTTGGTTAGCATAAAACATGGCATTAATTCCACTATTAGAATATGTAACATAAGGCAAATTTATACTAGAAAGAAGCCTTAAACCGTACGCGTCGTCGGCATTTATTACCGCAAAGTTTGCGTGCTTTCTTTGAAACAACTTTGCTTTTGCCAGAAAGTATTTTTCCATAGTTTTAAAATAATCCAAATGGTCTTCGGTTAAGTTTGTAAACGCCACCACATCAAACACAAACCCTGCGATTTTTGAAAGTTCAATGGCGTGAGCCGAAACTTCCATAACAACATATTCAACCTTTGCACGCACCATAAGTTGAAAATATTTTTGAAGCTCAATTGGATCAGGAGTGGTCATTCCCGACTCAAACCTTTCTCCTCTCACAAAAACTCCGTTAGTTCCAATAACCCCCACTTTTTTTCCTGCCGAAGTCAATATGCTTGAAATCATTCCCGCAGTAGTGGTTTTTCCATTAGTCCCCGTTATTCCAATAAGGCTAAGTTTGCTTGCAGGGTTTCCAAAAAACTTGCAGGCGATTTGACTCATGGCTTCCCTTGCATTTTTTACAACCACTTGGGTAACGTGCGAAAGATTTTGAATTTCTTGTTCGGTAACAACCGCCACTGCGCCGTTTTTTATTGCACTCAAAACATAAGAGTTGCCGTCTACTCTTGTTCCACGAAGACTAAAAAATATTCCGCCCTCTTTTACTTCTGTGTCTTTGTGATAGAGCCCTTTTATTTCAACGGCAACATTGCCAAGCACCCTTACATTCATATTTTTTAATAAAGAAAATAATTTCATAGTTCACCTCAGTCAAAAATCAGCAGCACAATATCACCGCTGGCGACCATAGTTCCGGGGGCTGCAACCTGCCCTGTAACATAATCGCCGTCACCCTGAACAAGATATTGAAGCCCAAGCCCCGCACAAGTTGCCGCCGCCTCAGAAATGGTCATACCTATAAATGTTGGCAGTTCAATGTTTTTTTCTTGCGATTCACCGTTGCCCTCGCCAAAATTTTCAAGCTTAAATATTTCGGCAAAAATCTTACTTGCGATAGGTGCCGCAACCACACCGCCATAATAAGCCCCTTGTGGCTCATCAACAACAACATACATCAAATATTTTGGGTCATCATATGGAGCAAAGCCCAAGAATGATGCAATATATTTGCCTTGTGCAATTGCCCCGCTTTCATACTTTTGCGCAGTACCTGTTTTTCCTCCGATTATCGGATAGCCGTCAACTTTTGCATATTTTCCACCGCCTTTTTCAACAACAGATAGAAGCATCTGTCGCATAACCGAGCTGGTATCGCTTGACAACGGACGGCTAACCACCGTTGACGATCTGTTATAAACAATCTTTCCTGTTTCAGTAGAAATATTATTAACAAAATGTGGTTTAAACACATAGCCACCGTTGATAACAGCACCCACACCCGCAACCATTTCCAACGAAGAAATAGCAATAGTTTGACCAAATCCCATTCTTGCAAGGTCGGCATCGGTAACCGCAGGCTTTGGCATCAAAACTGCCGAAACCTCACCCGGAAAGTCAATTCCAAGTGGCGCAGTAAAGCCGAACTTTTCAAGGTAATCATAAAATTTGTTTAATCCGATTTTTGCAATAAGATCCATAAACACACAGTTACAGCTGTTCATCAAACCTTGTTCCAAACTTTGACTTCCGTGGCCCGACCTTCTTGCGCAATTTATTCTTACACCGTTAACAATTCTATATCCTCCGCAATAATAGTAATTGTGCTTAGAGGTTATTCCCTCTTCCAAGGCAATGGCTGCAACAATCGGTTTAAAAGTAGAACCGGGTTCAAAGGTATCAACAATACCCGTTGCTCTCGACATCTTATTTAAAAGTGTCATATCGTCTCTCGGAATATTATTGAGGTCATAAGAAGGAAGCGAAACAATGCTTAGTATTTCTCCGCTAGATGGGTCGGTAATAATAACGGAAACTCCTTTTGCACCGGTCGAAGCCATGGCTTCGGCAGCAATTTTTTCCACGGCACTTTGAATCTTAAAATCTATTGTAAGCGACAAATTTAAACCGTTAATAGGATTTTCATAATAAGTTACCGAGTTGTTAAGCGTTGTTCCTTTAAGGTCAGACTCAACAAAACTAAGTCCGTCTACGCCCGCAAGATAAGTGTTATAAAAAGATTCAATGCCCGATTGACCCGTTCCGTCACTAGAAACAAACCCCAAAATCTGACAAAGCATTTGGTCATAGTTATAATTTCTTTGCGTGTTTGTAGTAAAGAATATACCGCTAGAATAACCCTTCAAAATATTTTGAACATCGGCTTTTTCAATTCCTGCTTTTATTTTAATTTCACTGTAATTTTTCTTGGAAATTTTTTCATAAACTTCTGCATAATCCAAATTTAAAGCAGAAGACAAAACTTTTGAAACTTCTTCAAAATCTTCAACATCGGCAGGCCTAACATAAACATCATAAGTTGTGTAGCTAGAAGCAAGAACAACGCCGTTTCTGTCTGTAATTTTTCCACGCGTAGCAGAAAGAGGCAAATCTCTGAGCCACTGAGTTAACCCCTTTTGAGTAATAGAATAACCGTTAATAACTTGAAGATAAAAAATTCTAAACATAATTATGCATGCAAAAAAGGCTACCAGCACAAACAGTGCAAGTAACCTTTGACTCATTGAATATGAACTGTATTTAACTGACATAACTCCCTCGAACAATCAACAAAAGTTTCTTTTGTGTTGTTCGTGGAGTTTTTACGCAAACAGTTTGCTAAAAAATTCACAAACATCATTAAACCAATTTGATGGCAAATCTTGAACAGATTGCTCTGTGTAGAACTCGCCAAGAGTAATGTAAGAAGAGTTTGTTTCGTCAATATCAACAAAACCAGCCTCTTCTGCACGAAGCTTTAAAGCTTCTTCATTATCTACCAAATTATATTCACCTCTAAGGGCCGATATGTCATTTTGAAGCTGACTGATTGTATATCTTCTATCATCTGCCGTGGCTCTAATTCCGCCAAGGCTCGCAAAATTAAATATTATCAAAAACAAAAGTGATGCCATAATAACAGAAAACGCAGAAATCGCTATTTTCATTCTTGGAGCAAGCGTAATTTTTTCACGGGTTTTAATAAGTGAAACAGTTTCAACAACTTCCTCTTCTTGCCTTTTAATAGTAGGCATATAAATTTGCCTAATATTTGTTTGAGGCTCTTCAACTTGCTCATTATCGTCATAAGAAACAGCATTATAAGATTGTTCTTCTGTATAGTTAGGAGTTACCGAATAATCATCATAAGTACTTTCGTCAACATAAGAATTAGGCTCAAACAAAGACTTGCCTTGATAGGCAGAGGTTTGATTTGATTGAACGCTGGTTTCTTCCTCAGTATCTACTGATGAATTCATATTAACAAGCCCAAAAGTTTCATCATTAAACATTTGTATATCCCCCTAATTTTATCTGTTTGTATATTTATAAAATTTCTTTGGTATTATATTTTTTCAATTACTCTAAGCTTTGCACAAGCAGCTCTGGAATTTTGTTTTATTTCTTCGTCTGTGGCAACAACAGGGTGCTTGGTTACAAGCTTAACAGTTGCTTTGTGTCCACAAACGCAAATCGGAAAATCCGAAGGGCAAATGCAACCTGTTGAAAGTTCTTTAAATTTTTGCTTAACAATTCTGTCTTCTAATGAATGAAAAGAAATAACCGCAAGCCTTCCCCCAACATTCAATAACTCGGTTGCACGGCTTAAAAATTCCGAAAGTGCATCAAGTTCGCCATTAACCTCTATTCTGATTGCCTGAAAAGTTCTCTGAACATTGCTTGAACCATCTTGACCGCGAAATCTGGGAACGGAAGAAAGTATAATTTTTTCAAGTTGCTTGGTTGTTTCAATTGCACCCAGCTCTCTTGCCTTAACAATGTGCCTTGCTATACTTCTTGAAAACTTTTCCTCTCCGAATTTATAAATAATATCAGCAAGTTTTTCTTCCGAATAACCATTAACAACATCATAAGCGGAAAAACTTTTAGAAGTGTCCATACGCATATCAAGTTTTCCGTCTGTCCTAAAAGAAAATCCTCTTTCTGCCGTATCAATTTGATGCGAACTTACACCAATATCAATTAAAATTCCATCAACCTTTTCAATTCCCTCATTTTCCAAAATGTCGGAAATATCTTTAAAGTTTCCATAAACAAGTTTAACATTATTAAATTCTGACAAATTCTTTTCAGCCGCACAAAGTGCCTCTTTGTCTTGGTCAATTCCAATAAGTTTGTTTAGTTTTGCCTTTTGCAAAATAAGTTTAGAATGACCACCCCCACCAACAGTTCCATCAACATAGACTTTGTTATCCCTAACATTCAATAAATCTATAACGCTGTTTGCTAAAACCGGAATATGAACAAATTCACTCATAGTTATACCCCAAATTTTGAAAGAACATTAAAGTCGGTGTTTTCGCTGTCAAATTTATCCCAAGCTTCTTCTGCCCAAATTTCAACACGGTTTCCCGCACCAACAAAAACCAAATTTTTGTCTATCTTTGCAAAGTTCACAAGTTCTTTTGGAAGAAGAACTCTTCCCTGTGCATCTTCTTCGGTTTCAAAAGCAGAAGACAAGAATTTTCTGACAGCCTTTTGAGCTTCTTCGTCAAACATAGGAAGGCTGGTAAGTTTTTTGTAAATTTCGTCAAATTCAGTTGCAGAAAAAACAAATAAATTTCCAGCAGTTCCCTTAGTTATTATATAAGCTTGCCCAAGTTCAGACTTAAACTTAAAAGGCATACGCATACGCTTCTTTGCATCAACTGCGTGTCTATATGTTCCAATGAGCATAGAGAGCCCTCCTTTTTAAGTCTTATAATGATATTATATACTGCAAAAAACCAAATTGCAAGAAAAATGACCACTTTTGCCCACTTTTTTAACAAAGTTATTAACATTTTTGTTAATAACTGATATAAATGCCCAAAAATTAAGGATTTATAAAAACCAAAAGAACAACCGCAAATTGAATTTTTGTGCAATTTAGACAAAAACCTACACAAATAACTTATTTTTATAACAAAAAAAGAGCCCTTAGCTCTTATATTTTTAAAAAATATAGTTTAATCCTCTAAACCTAATAAAAAATCTGATGATACTCCAAAAAATCTCGCAAGTGCAAACACATAGCCTGCCTTTGGTTCATTAATGCCCTTTTCCCAAAAATCAATAGCTTTTTGAGTAACACCAATTTGTTTTGCCAAAAATTGCTGAGATATACCCTTTTCTTTTCTCATTTCAAATATTCTCTTTGAGATTAAACAATTCATAATTATATATTAGTAGAAATTTACTTAAAGTACTTGACTTAGTAGAAATCTACTTATATAATATACTTATAACAAAAATTTTATTCAAAGGAGAAGTTTATGGAAAAACAAAAAGCAGATGCATTATATTTGCAATACAAAGATAGAATTCCAACCGACAAACAATTATATTTTAAAAAGAAACTTGAAGAGGCTGACGACAAAGTATACGACACCTTAATTACCGCAAAAACACACAATCCAACAGTAGTTCTTTTATGTTCACTGTTTTTAGGTTCAATTTCGGTAGATAGGTTTATTATCGGAGATATAGGACTTGGAGTTGCAAAATTACTTTTCGGTTGGCTTACTCTTGGTATTTGGAACTTAATAGACATCTTTCTGTGTTACAAAAAAGCAAAAGAAAAAAATCTTACTAATATATTAATTGGTTTATAACTTAACAAAAATAGAGCCCTTAGGCTCTATTTTTTTATTCATAAATAAGAACAGGGTCGTTGTTTATGTGGTCGGTAGAAGTAAAATAATATTTCACTCCGTTTTTATTATATATAAGCGGACAATTTGTTCTGCCGTGAATATGTCCAAACACAACCGTGCTTACACCATACTGTTCAAAAAGTTTGGTAAACTCGGTTTCTTCTTTGTCGCTTGCAAATGGCGGAAAGTGCATCATTAAAACAAGTTCGTCACCCTGCTCCATTAATTTTTTTGCAGATAATAATGTAAGTTTTAGCCTCTCGGTTTCTCTTTTATAAATTTTTAAATCTTCGTCAGAAAAAACTTTTCCGCTCTCTGGAACTGTCCAACCCCTTGTTCCGCAAAACACAAATCTTCCCATTTTTAAGGCATCATTTTGTATTGCAAAAACAGAGCTCGGCAAAATCTCCCTAACAGCAGAAATAGAATTCCACCAATATTCGTGATTGCCTTTAATAATAATTTTTTTTCCGGGAAGCTCGTCAAGCCATTTAAGGTCACTTACAGCTTCTTCAAGTTTCATTGCCCAACTGATATCACCGGCAATCAAAACAACATCATTTTCAGTGACTTTGCTTTTCCAATTCTCTTTTATTTTGTCTGTATAATTTTCCCAAGCCCCACCAAAAATGTCCATAGGCTTATCACAAGAATTTGAAAGATGCAAATCACTTATTGCAAAAATCTTCATACGGATTCACCCACAAACTGATAAATTCTGTCAATCAAATTTTGCCTGCCATGCGCGGTTTCAGAACTTACCAGCATAATGTTCTCTACCCCAACTTTAAGAGTAGCCGCAATATCTCTCATTTTTTTTGCGCACTCAGACTTTTTTATTTTGTCATATTTTGTTGCAACAATTGTTACTGAAATATTATAAAAGGTCAAAAACTCAAACATCTGAATATCTTGAACCGTAGGCAAATGTCTGATGTCTAAAATCAAAATTGCAGATGCAATATTTTTTGACTTTTTGATATAGCCTTCAATCATATTTTTCCATTTAAGTTGCTCAACTTTGCTGGTTGCCGCATAACCATAGCCCGGCAAATCCACCAGCATAAATTCGTCATTAAACAAAAAAAAGTTTAACAATCTTGTTTTTCCCTGAGTGGAAGAAACCTTTGCAAGCTTAGAATTATTAGCAAGCATATTAAGCAGACTAGACTTGCCAACATTACTTCTTCCCACCAAAACTATTTCGGGTTTTCCAAACCCTTTATATTCTGTTGCACTAGATGCAGACTTAACAAAAACCGCATTTTTTATTGTTTTCATATCAAAAAAGCCTCCAATAATAAAAATATATAAAAAATATTGCGAATAGCAAATATCAATATTTATAATAACAATCTTAGCACCATTAACGCAAAAAATCAAGCAATAAAAAAATTACTTTTAAATTTATTCAACTTAAAAGTAATTTGTTTTTTTATGCAACAACGGTTTCAGGCTTGTCTTCCAAAATTGTAGGAACAACTTCATTACTGCCCTTTTTCTCAATATCCATAATAATTTTTTTGATATTTTTGTTGCTTGGCGCAGAGTACATAACCGGAAGCATCGCAGATTCCAAAATAGTTCTAAGACCTCTTGCACCTGTTTTAAGTTCTATGGCTTTTTTTGCAAATGCCGAAATCGCATCGTTTGTAAATTCAAGTTTGATTCCGTCAATTTCAAACAACTTTTTGTATTGTTTTACAAGTGAATTTTTTGGTTCGGTCAAAATCTTTTTAAGAGCTTTTTCGTCAAGTTCATTCAGTGAAACCGTAATAGGCACACGCCCGATAAACTCAGGAATAAGACCAAACTTAATAAGATCATGAGGTTCAACTTTTGCAAGCAGTTCGTCACTTTTTATTTGCTCTTTTGACTTAACGCTTCCGCCAAATCCAAGGCTGGTATTTTCCGTTCTCTTTTTAACAATTTCGTCAAGCCCAACAAATGCCCCGCCCAAAATAAACAAAATATTTGTGGTGTCAATCTGCAAGCATTCTTGGTTAGGGTGTTTTCTTCCACCTTGTGGCGGAACGCTTGCCACCGTGCTTTCCAAAATCTTTAAAAGCGATTGTTGAACACCCTCGCCCGAAACATCTCTTGTTATAGACACATTTTCACTTTTTTTGGCAATTTTGTCGATTTCGTCAATATAAACAATTCCTTTTTCTGCCTTTTTAATATTAAAATCTGCGGCTTGAATAAGCTTCAACAAAATATTTTCAACATCGTCACCCACATAGCCCGCTTCGGTAAGTGTTGTGGCGTCGGCAGAAGCAAACGGAACATCTAAAATCTTTGCAAGCGTTCTTGCAATCAAAGTTTTGCCCGAACCTGTTGGCCCAAGCATCAAAACATTGCTCTTTTCAAGGTCAACATCTTCCATAACTCTTGTTTTGGTTTTGTCGGCAGCCTTTTCGCTCTGTTGCCTTTTTTCAATAATATAGTTAATTCTTTTATAGTGGTTATAAACCGCAACAGACAGCACCTCTTTTGCCTTGTCTTGCCCAACAATATAACTGTCTAATTCGGTTTTGATTTTTTCCGGATTAGGCAAATTAAAAGGCTGTTCTTTTTGGCGTCTGCGTTCTTCCGCCTCCAAAATATCCTTGCAAATTTTTATACAATCGTTGCAAATGCCGACTGTTCCGGTTGGATTTTCCACAATTTCTTTAAACGCACCGCGAGGTCTGCCACAAAATGAGCAAGCGTTTGAACGAAATGGAATTTTGTTTTCATTGTTATTGTCCATATAATCTCCTAAATAAAATCAAGATATGCAAAAAGCAAATGTCTTTTGTATATCTTGAATAAAGCTATCCTCTTTTAGCAAAAATCTTGTCAATAAGTCCGTATTTTTTTGCCTCTTCCGCAGACATAAAGTTGTCGCGGTCAGTATCTTTTTCAATGGTATCAATAGGCATACCTGAATTTTCCGACAAAATCTTGTTAAGCGTTTTTCTTGTTTTCATAATATGATCTGCATGAATTTTTATATCGCTGGCTTGACCCTGAAACCCACCAAGTGGCTGATGAATCATAACTTCTGAGTTAGGAAGAGCAAACCTTTTTCCTTTTGCCCCAGAAGAGAGCAAAATGGCAGCCATACTAGCAGCAAGCCCAACACAAATGGTAGAAACATCACACTTAATATAGTTCATTGTATCATAAATAGCCATGCCAGCAACCACGCTTCCGCCCGGACTGTTAATATACATCATAATATCTTTGTCCGGATCTTTGCCTTCCAAAAATATAAGCTGAGCAATAATAAGGTTAGCCGTTTGGTCAGTAATCTCACCGTCAAGAAAAATAATTCTGTCTTCAAGAAGTCTTGAATAAATATCATAAGACCTCTCTCCTCTGTTGGTTTGCTCAATGACCATTGGAATAAGCATATCTTTCATAAAACGCTCCTAAACTACTTTATATTATTCTTATCTTTTAAAAATTTTATAACCTTTTCTGAAATAATATTATTTTCAATAACATCTTTTTGAGAGTCAGTCATTGTCTTTTTAAGTTCTTTTGCGGTTTTCTTCATTTTTTCGGCAAGTTCTTCCAATTTTGCATCAATTTCTTCATCAGAAACTTTGATGTTTTCTTTTTTGACAATTTCAGAAAGCACAAGGCTTGATTTGATTTGTTTTTCGGTATCAGCCTCTCTTGATTTTCTGAACTCCTCGTCGGTCATTCCGATATAAGCAAGATACATTTCATAAGTAAGGCCTTGTGAAGCAAGAGACCTTTTAGTTTCTTCAATAGCACGGTTAATTTGATTTGTCACCATAACTTTTGGAATATTAACTTCCGCATTACTTACAACGGCTTCAACCAAAGCATCATTTAATTCGTTTTCAGCAGCTTGTTCTTTTTCTGCCTTAATTTTTTCCTTGGTATCTTTTTTAAGCTCTTCCAAGGTGTTAAATTCGCTAACATCTGACGCAAATTTGTCGTCAATAGCAGGAACTTCTTTTTCACGAATAGTCAAAAGTTTAACTGCAAAAATAGCAGGCTTTCCTGCAAGTTCTTTTGCATGATATTCTGCTGGGAATGTTACATTCAAATCTTTTTGTTCGTCAATTTTCATGCCAACAATTTGTTCTTCAAATCCGGCAATAAAAGAATGTGAACCAAGTTCAAGTTCAAAATCTTTTGCACTTCCGCCCTCAAAAGCTACTCCGTCAATCGAACCAGCAAAGTCAATGTTAACAAGGTCGCCCATCTTTGCAGCGCGGTCGGTCTTGTCAACAAATCTAGCTTGTCTATCTTGAAGGTTTTTAAGTCTTTCGTCAACCTCTTTTTCGCTAACGGAAACTTTTTTCTTAGAAACTTCAAGTCCTTCATATTTTCCAAGCACAACTTCCGGCATCAAAGTAATTGTTGCAACCCACTCTGCACCCTCTTTTGTAAGTTTTTTAACAGAAATTTCAGGATAGTCAACAGGTTGAACATCTTTTTCTTTTTTCAAAAATTCATAAAAACTTTCGTCGCAAACATTGTTTAAAGCATCTTCGTAAAACAAAAATTCACCGTAATTTTTTTCCAAAATCTTTCTTGGAATTTTTCCTTGACGAAAGCCTGCAAGTTTATATTTACCTTTATTTTTTTGATAAGCTTTTTCTACTTCTACTTCCCACTCATTAGCATTTAAGCTAAATTCAACAACAAGTTTTCCTTCTTTTTTTTCAC
>CAQFKO010000022.1:4327-22498 GCA_948787875.1 uncultured Eubacteriales bacterium | reverse complement strand
TTTTTTTGTTGTTTAACAGTTCGGCATTATTAATAATATCCAATGCAAGTTCAAGTCTTTCCGGGGCATAATTATTAAATCTATTAAAAATAGCTTTTTTTGAATAATTTATTGCCTTATTAAAATCTTTTGAATCATCGCAAAAATTCAAAATTAAATTGTTATAAAGGTTGTTTGATATTTCATATGTATCCAAAAATTTTTGTTTTGATGGATCGTTTTTGCTTGCAATATTTTTCACAAGGTCGTTAAGTTCTTTTTGACGCATTTTATAAGAAAAAAGGTCAATAGGAATATTTAAAAAATCATAAGCAATCGGAAGAATACAAAAGTTTTGCTTAAAAATAGTAGAACAGAGTTTGTTCTCCGGATTATCGTCCGAAAGCACGGAAATTTGCAAATAAATTGGCTTTCCGGTTTCAAGCGAAGACTTTTTAATCAAATTGGAAATAATTTTATTTAACCCCAAAGAAGTATCAAAATTAGAACTTGCTGAATTAGCAGAACGGAAAATCTCATACTTTATTTGTTCAAGTTTGTCAGGGTTATATACAATTTTATCTTTCATAATTTCCCCCAAAAATGATTATACTCCAATTATACAGCAAAATACAAAAATTGTCAATATTTACAAAAAAAGCAAATTATCAAATACCCTTGATAAAATTGTGCGGTTGTGTTAAAATAATATCATGAAAATAATAACTGAAAATAGAGAGGCAAGGCATAATTATTTTTTGGAAAATGGCATAGAGGCAGGCATTGCTTTGGAGGGAAGCGAAGTCAAATCACTTCGTGGAGGAAAGGCAAACTTAAAAGACAGCTATGCTATTATTCGTGATGGCGAAGTTTTTTTAATTAATTGCCATATCTCGAATTTCGAAAAAGCTGGGGCATTTGCTCCCGACCCAAGACGAACAAGAAAATTGCTTCTAAAAAAACAAGAAATATCAAAGCTTGACAAAAAGATAAAAGAGCAGGGTTTTACGCTTGTTCCAACCAAAATGTATTTTTCGGGTTCTCTTGCAAAGGTAGAAATTGCTTTGGGAAAAGGCAAAAAACTTTATGACAAAAAAGATGACAAAAAAATTGCAGACTTAAAAAGATATGCTCAAAGGCAAATCGCAAATTTCAAAAATTAATTTAAATTTAAAATTAAGTTATTTTATAAACAAAATTCAATAATGTCAAAAACTGTTGTTTTGAATTTGATTTTTACAAAATAACAATAAAACAAAAAACGCAAATCAATTATTATTTTCTTAAAAAATGCTGAAATAATTGTGCAGAAAATTAAAATATTGCAAAAATAAATAAAATTTGCAAAAAGCAATATGGGGGTGTCACGGTTTCGACAGGTGGCATTAGTGTTATTTATAAGCGTGTGTGTAGCCCAAATCTACATAAAAAGTTGGAAAAAAATAAACGCAAAAACAAATTTTGCTGCTACTAATGTAGCAATTGCTGCCTAGTTTTAATGACAGCACGGCAACAATATTTTGCTCACAGGAATAATGTTGTTGAAAGATTATGTGGGTTGAAATGTTTTGATTTTGGTGCAAAGTATTTCGAGATAAAATCAAATAGCTGTTTGTGTTTTTTGTTTGCTTAGCACAAATAGTGAAGCCCAAAAACAAACTGTCACACGAAGAAGGGGTAGCAGTAAACCATTTGGACGCGGGTTCAACTCCCGCCACCTCCACCACATAAGCAGTGATTGAAAATAGTGAACTGTTTAATTAGACTGCCTAAAAAGCCACGATTAATTCGTGGTTTTTTATTGCTAATTTCATTAAAAAAATTTAAAGTTATAACATTTTTCGCTGTTGACAATTATTTTTATTGATGTTATACTTAAAAAGATCAAAAGGAGAAAACGCCCATGAGAATTTATTTTGTTAACATTAACTAGCACATAAAAAAGTGGCAAAGTGCTTCCTTTTTTGTTGTGCAAAACAAGGAAGTTGACAAAATAAGTCTTATTGAAAAATAGTTAAAATAAGTCATAAGGAAATTTCCTTGTGGCTTATTTTTATTTTAAGGAGGCGTATATGTCGCAAATAAGTATACAAAATTTAACATTTTGCTATGACGGAGCGTGCAACAATGTTTTTGAAAATTTAAATTTGAATTTAGACACAGATTGGAAGTTGGGACTTATTGGAAGAAATGGAAGAGGAAAAACAACTTTCTTAAATTTACTATTGGGAAAACTAAAATATAAAGGAAAAATTTCAAGTGGCGTAAGCTTTGACTATTTTCCTTATCAAATTAACGACAAACAAAAATCAGTGATTGATTTATTGCCATCAATAAACCCCGATTATGACCTTTGGGAAATAATGAAAAAAATGGAGGAGTTAGATCTTTGTGAAGATTGTTTGTATATGCCTTACGAAATTTTATCCAACGGACAGCAAACAAAATTAATGCTTGCAATTTTATTTTCAAAAGAAAACAACTTTCTTTTGATTGACGAGCCCACAAATCATTTGGATAATTGTTCAAGAACTTGCGTAAAAAATTTTTTAAACAATCAAACAGGGTTTATTGTTGTTTCGCATGACAGAGATTTTATTGACAGTTGCGTAGACCACATTATTTCAATAAACAAAAATAATATAGAAATTCAAAAAGGCAACTTTTCTTCTTGGTGGCAAAACAAACTTAATAAAGATAATTTTGAACTTATGCAAAACCAAAAAATGAAAAAAGAAATTTCGCGTTTGCAAGAAAGTGCAAAGCAAACAAAAAATTGGTCTGATAAAGTGGAAAAAACTAAAATCGGAATAAGAATTGCGGGGCTAAAACCCGACAAAGGTGCAATAGGACACAAGGCCGCAAAAATGGCAAAAAGAAGCAAGGTTATTGAACTTAGGCAAAACAAAGCTATTGAAGAAAAATCAAAACTCTTAAAAAATATAGAACGGCAAGAAGATTTGTTTTTTAATTCTCAAACTTTTAAAAGCGAAAAAGTTTTGGAAGTAAAAAATTTAACGATTGAGTTTGATAAAAAAATAATAATAAATAATGTTAGCTTTTCGGTGGAAAAAGGCGACAGGCTTGCAATTTGTGGAAATAACGGAAGCGGAAAAACAAGTTTGCTTAAATCAATTATTGAAAACAACAAAAGTTGTTCGGGTGTTATATATAAATGTAGGGGGCTGAAAATTTCTTATATCAGTCAAAAGTTTGATTTTAAAGACCAAATTATTACCGATTTTGCAAAAAACAATAATCTTTTCCTGTCAAAGTTTTTTACACTGCTAATTAAACTTGGATTTAATAGCAGTCAGTTTGAAAATAACATAAATAATTTGAGCGACGGACAAAAGAAAAAAATTTTAATTGCAAAAAGTCTTTGCGAAGAGGCAAACTTATATATTTGGGACGAACCGCTAAATTTTATTGATGTAATTTCGCGAATTCAAATAGAACAGCTTTTATTGCAAACAAACATTACTTTGATATTTGTGGAACACGACAGCGCTTTTGTAAGAAACATTTCAACAAAAGTTTTAAATTTGTAAAAGAGTGTTCATAAAAATATAAGACTACTAATTTGTTAAAATAGATTTGGTTAATTTTAATTAAATTCATAAAAAATATTATTTTGCTTCAAAAATATTTGTGTAAAATTTTGTTTTTGATATAATGTTGTTGAACAATTATTTTGGAGAGTGTTATGAACAAAATTACTAAACCTAAAACAGAAAGAACACAATTAAAAAGTGAAATAAAAAGATATTTAATTGCAGGGGCAGTTTCTTTTTGCTTGGTAGCAATAATGGTGCTGTCAATGGTTTTGCCGAATGTTTTAAACAAAACCAAAAACTTGCCTTTTGAAATTCCAACGCTTGATATTCCTATTGAAGAAAAATATGCACTCGGAACATACAATTATTCTGACTTATCAAATACGGCGATAACACTAAGGGCAGATATAATGACCGTTACAAAAAGAAATTTGCCAAGACCCGTTCCCGAAATTTTGTCAGACGAGTTTTCGCTTGTTTACGATACTTCAAAGGCAACTCCGGAGCTTAGAACGGTTTACGGTCAATTAGTATCTTCTTCGGTTAATCAAAAAACCGCAACAATAAAGTTTACCGATTATCCATCGCCAAACCACACTGTCAGCGGAACAAATGCTTTTACAAACGGAACAACCGACGGAACTCTAATTAATAGTGCAGATTTTTACAAATATATGCTTATGACCCAAGGTCAACACTTGGCAATGGAGGCACAGCAAAGGTCAAAAGACGGTTCTCTTACTCAAAGCTGGCTAAAAAAACACCCTGCGGCAGATGCGCAATACGGTGAAGTTGTGGGTGAAAATAATGCCGTTGAAAAAGAAATTATTTTAGATCCGATTTACAGATCTTTCCACGCAACAGGTTTGTATATGCCTGCCGGTGAGGTGGTTAAAGTTAAGGTAGAAGGGCTCGGCGAAGGCGAAAAAATTGCCATTACCGTAAATTTGCATAACTCACTTGCTTGGCGTGGCGGAGTTGATAACGATGTTTATGCCGAAACCGTTAATGGAAAAAATGTTAATATTCAATCGGTTGACGCATATTTCACAAAAGCCGATGTGCTTACGGCAAACGGCAAATTTGTAAGCGGAGGAGTAACCAACCAAAGTCAGTGGGCAAGGCAAAACAATCGTGCCCCTTGGATAATCGCAGACTTTGTTTTTGACCACAACGGAGAATATAATATCGGCACTCCTTTTGGAGGAGTAATGCATATAAATCCGGGCAACTGTTATTCTAATGTAAAAACAACAATAACAGGCGCAGTAGAAACTCCACACTATATTTTGGGAGTAACTTCTCCTGAATATTTTGAAACCTATTTAAAAGACGCTCCGGGAGTTATTGCGGTTCTTGACACCGAAAACGGACAGCTTGTAAGCCCTACGGGAACTTCGGGAACAAGCACTTATATGAGAGGCGTAAAAAAAGAAGAAATAGACAAACTTGCAATGCTATGGCATTCGTTCTTTTCGGTAAATGAGTCTTTTACGGGCGGAACATATAACAGAAACAATATCGTAAAGTTTGATAAACACGTTCCTGCGGGTGCAGCGGTTGCTCTTGGTGGATATGTTTATGCTTGTCCAACTGATTGGTTTGGCGGTGCAATGAATTACAGAGGGCTTCTTAATAGCGGAACTTGGGGAATATTACACGAAATCGGTCACAACCATGGTGGCGCATATGGTTCAATTTGGGGCTTTGGTGCAGGAAGAGAGGGCGAGGTCAGAAACAACGCCTTAACACTTCTTAGTTATATCAAATTCTGCGATGTGGGAACTTATGTAAGAAACGGCGGAAGAGCAGAGCATGGTGCATATGCAGACCCATTCAAAGTTCTTACCGAAACGCTGAATTATTTAAATCAATCACACTCTGATTTTGATGACGGAACATACGGATACTTTCAGTGCCTTGGAATGTATGCAAACATAATGCATTCGTTTGGGGCAGACAAGTTTTATGAATTGCTGTATTCTTACAAAGATAAGCCGGTTTACAGTTATGTAGACAGAATTTCTAGCAATGCTACCAGAGCGGATTTTAATTACAGATGCGCAACTATTTACGGCATGAATTTCACAAGATATTTTAATACGTTTTATAAAGCAAATATTAATACTGTTGTTTACACAAAAGAACAACTAGACTTTTTAAACAACCTTCCAAACTACGAGCCAATTTCAAGCAAATACGCGGGCGGAATTGACGGCGTAAAGACCTCAGGTGACTATAATATAAAATTTGGTGAAGATGTTGTATTTGATTTATTAGCTAACACAATAAGCACTCTTGATACTGACGGCAAAAAAGGCTTCACAATCCTTTCTGTCTCAAATCCAAAGCACGGCATAATAACTAGCATGGGCGACGGAAGATATGCTTATACCTTTAACACAAACTACACAGGAGCATTAGACGAATTTAGCTTTAAGGTAAGGCTGTCAGACGGAGTTATTCACGAACTTACAATATATTTAAGAATTTCTTATAATAGCAATGCAAAACTAACAGTTTATGAAGCCTTTAATGCTTATGCCGGCGGAATAAACGACGATAATTGGGCAAAAATATTGGAAAATCTCGGCGCGCTTGATGTAACATCAAATAGCACAAGCAATTCATATATTTCAAACTTTGGCTCGGGAAGCAAGTGGCAAGTAAGAGTTTTGGAATATTATTGGAGAGCTCCAAAAACAGGAAAGGTAACCTTCCATTTCAAACAAGACGATGGCTTAATCTTCTATTTTGGCAACAATTTTTCAAGTTTGGAAGAAAAGGCAAGATACAATAAGTTTAGTTCAAGTTGGACAATCGAAGAAGAAGCAGTTTCAATTTATGTTGAAGAAGGGCAGTTCTATGCAATAAAATTGCTTAATCTTAACACAGGCGGAACAGGCGGTGCGTCAATAGGTTACAAATTTGGTAACGACAATATCGCAAATATTCCAAGTGACCAAATTTATTATCCGACTTATAGCGGTAAGCCTCACGAAACCTTTGTTTATGAACCAACCTTTATGGTTTCAAAAAAGGACAAAATAAAACTTTCAACCGCTGGAACAGACAAAAATGATTGGCAAATTATTGAAGCTCCTGACGGTGATCTTATTCAAGGCGGAAGAATAGATAAAATAGAAAGGGTTGAGCTTGTTAAAGATGCGGAAGGAAATCCAACGGGCGAAGTTAACAGATATTATGTTGAAATTGACAAATGGTCATATTTAATAGACAGTGATGTTTCAACAATAATGCACACAACATATGGAGATAACAGCATAAAATACCCTTCGGAAAACGACCCATACAGCTATGTTATAGACACAGGCAAAGTTCAACAATTCAACTATTTTTCGGTAACAACAAGAACGGGCGCATTATCTGTTTCAAAAATAACAAAATATGAACTTCAAATTTCAAGCGACGGCGTAAATTATCAAACGGTTGTAAAAGGTGACAAACTTGAATACGACAAAAATGTTGCAATCTTAAAGTTTAGTTCAGTATCGGGCAGATACTTAAAGTTGTTGGTAAAAGGCTCTACGGGAAACGCCGGACAGTTTGTTGTTATTGCAGAACTTGATGCGGGAATCACCGCAACAACTCAAAGAATTGTGCCTGCAACAAGTGGATTTTTGTTCACAACAAAGGGCTGGCAAAACTCTTCTGCCATAGAGAACGAAAAAAGTGGCTATATGATGTCTAATTCAAAAAATCAAAAATTGGTATTCAGATTCAATGGCAACAGCTTGGCAATCTATGCGGCATTCGGACAAGGCTATGGCTTGGCAGATATTAAACTTGACGGAAAGTTTATTCAAACAGTGAACTTCAACTCAACAGTTTATGATGCCAGAAAACTTGCGTATAATTTCGAGTCATTGGAAGATGGGGTACATACTCTTGAAATCATTACAAAATCATCGGAGAAAGTTATGATAAATTTATTTGGAATTTCTTATACGGCAGAACTCGTTAACGCACCAAACATTTATTTGGAAAAAGCATTAACAATTGCACTTGTTGTGTTTATAATTTTGTTTGTATTGGCATTTGTGCTTCTTATGTGTTTGTTATTTATTCCAAAATTCAGAAAGGTTATGGGAAATAATAAGGCAATAAATTCGCTTGATAAATATTTAGAAGCCCAAAAAGAAAAACGTAAACAAAAAAGAGCAGAAAATAAGTTGGCAAAACAAAACGAAAAAGCTTCTTTGGAAGCAAAAGAAACAAAAAAAATCAGGCACAATGAGGCAAAAGCGGAAGAGAAAAAAGCTCCTTCAAAAACCAATGCAGTTGTAAAGCATCAAACAAATAAAGTTGAGCCTGCAAAAAAGGCGGAAAAACCACAGGCAAAATCCGTAAAGGAAACCAAGAGCAATGCTTTAATGGTTCAAAAGACACAAAATACTAAAAAGCCTGTTCAAGAAAAACCTGCAAAGCCGGTTTCTAACAGCACGGCAAAAGTTCCGGCAGAAAAACCTGCAAAGCCTTCAACTGCAAAGCCTCAACCAACAGGCACTGCAAAAACTGCAAAACCTGCGGACACCAAAAAGCCGATTGCATCAAAACCAATTACAAAACCGGTAGCAAAACCTGAAACAAAATCAGCACCAAAAACAGCTCCAAAATCGGCAACAAAAACAAGTGATGCAACCAAAAAGCCAACCACGGCAAAAAGTGCCAAAACAAAATAGAAAATAAAAAACGGGCAAACGCCCGTTTTTTTTATTCTTCGCTTCCCGGTTGTGATGGTTTTTTCCCAGAAGGACTTAAAGCTTCGTTTAATCTTTTATTGAATGACATAAGAATTACATCTTGATATTCTTTTGAACATAGCAGAGTTGAAGGAACGGTTTTTTCTTGATTCCAAGAAAACTTTTTTGAAACCACTTTGTCAACAAGTGGAACAGGTGTTTCCAAGTTCAAGTTTTGCTTAATTTTTTGAGAAGGGAACATTCCCACTCTAATATGAGCAATAGTATCAATCAAATTGATTATGTCACTTTCGCAGCAATCTTTATAAAGTTTAAAAATATCTTTGCCGTAGATTGAAAAGGAGTCAAGAGTAACAAGGTCTAATAGCCACCTATCGTCATTGCTGTTTTGAACCAATTCTGCCAAAATATTAAGAGAAATAGGAACTCCTTCGGCAAGTGCATTGATTGCATCAAGCGTGTTCATGTCGTTTTTTATTCTACCATTCATATAATGCTTTCCTCCCTAGTATCAGTATTATATCACAACAAAATCGCAATTTCAAGACCCTTTTCAAATAATTTTGGGTGCAAAAGCCCCATAAATTTGCGTTTTTGTCTCATAATTTCAATAATTTACTTTCTTCAACATTTTTATAACAAAAAAGCATAAGCAACTGCTTATGCCAAAATAATATTGATTATTCATCAGCTCCGGGCTGTTTTTCGGAGGCTATTTTTGATGCCACTTCTAATGAAACTTGATTTTCAAGTCTTTCATAAAAATTTTGCCTAATAGTGTTTGTTATTTCCGGAAACAGCAAATAATCTCTTAAATCTCCAAAAGAATTTGGTGCAAAAAGTTTTGACTTTAACTCTTCGTCTACAAAAACAATGGGAGAGTTAAGTGCAAGGTTTTTTTGTATTTTGTTTTCGTCAAAAATATTAAAGTTTAAAATTTTTAAGGTATTATAAAAATTTTCGGGAATTTCACCACAGCAAAATTTAAAAAACTTAATAATATTTTCACCATAAATGTGGTAGTGGTCAAGAATAAGCGCAATTTCGATTCCGGATTCCGAACCTTTAAGCAAATTCAAAATCTTCATGGCGATATCTTGGTTATTATCAGACAATGCAATGGCGATATCAATGCCACTCATTTCTGTATTTATTCTGTTACTTTCCATAAATTACTCCGAATTCAGTGATATAATTATACAATATTTCAACAAAATAAACAATGGTTTTTTACATTTAAAAAAATATATTTATTTTAACATAAGGGGTATTTTTAAAAATAAACTTAAAACTACCCCAAAATTTGATTAAAAATCAAAAAAATGCCCCAATTTTTTAAATAAACGGCTGTTTTGTGAATGACAAAACAAATTTAAACTGATAAAATAGTGCTATATAAAGATAATAGGAGTTTTTTATGAAAACTGTTGTAATTACAGGCAGTGCAAAGGGCTTTGGGCTTGAACTTGCAAAGGTTTTTAAACGCAATGATTTTAATGTAGTTTTAAGTGACATAAACAAAGAATTGCTCACAGCCTCTCTCGAAGTCTTAGAAAACATAAAAAGCAAGTCAAAAGCAATAATGGTGACCTGTGATGTAACAAAGTGCAATGAGGTAGAGGGGCTTTGGAATGACGCAAAAATAGCGTTTGGAACTGTTGATATTTGGATTAACAATGCGGGCGTAAATCAGCCTAATTTGCCCGTATATGAAATGTCTGACAAAGAGATAGACTTTCTTTTAAACGTTGATTTAAGGGGCACAATTTACGGAAGCAAAACCGCTTTTAAGGGCATGAGGCTTCAAGGACATGGTCAAATATTCAATATTGACGGCTTTGAAGTTATAAACGCAAACAAAAGCGGTCAAACAATTTATGGAACGGCAAAGCAGGCGGTAACATACTTTACCGAATCGATTGCAAAAGAAAGTGAAGAAGTGGCAGGCGGAAGAGTTCATGTTTCAATGCTCTCTCCGGGAATAATGATTACTGACTTTATTACAAATGCAAACGGCGGAAAATCAAAAATCGAACTTTCAGAAGAAATAAAAAGAATGTATAATGTTTTGGGCGACTATCCGTCAACAATTGCAGAGAATGTTGTTCCAAAAATTATTAAAAACGAAAAAAACAATGCCAAGATTGTTTGGCTTACAAATTTAAGAATTTTTGGAAAGTTTATTAAGGCTTGTTTTGTTAAGCGAAATTTTTTTAAAGACTAAACCCAATTTTTAAGGATTATCATGTATAACGAACTAACGGAAATCGATATAAAAAAAATGAAAGAAGAAATATATTATCGTTCGGTAGAGCTTCGTCCAAAGCTTACAGACGATGTAAGGGAAGCTCGTTCGCTCGGCGACCTTTCGGAGAACGAAGAATACAGGGCGGCACGAAGGGCAAACGGCAGAAACGAAAGTCGCATTCGATATTTGCAAAAGATGGTTAAAACCGCAAAAATAATAAAGGTAGAATCAAAGCCTGACGAAGTGGGGCTTTTTGACAAAATAGAAGTGCTTTATGAAGACACCGACGAAAAGGTGGTTTTAATGCTCTCCACCACCACAAGATTAGACCTTGCGGAAGGAATAATAAGCAAAGAGTCGCCTTTTGGAAAAGCAGTGCTCGGCAAAAAAGTGGGTGACAGAGTTTTGGTAAAGGCCAGCCCCGATTACAGTTATTATGTAAAAATTCTTTCTATCACAAAAGGTCATGACGACGAAAGCATTCCGCTAAACGCATATTAAAATAAAAGGAAATAAAATGAAATTATTATTATGTTCGGATTTTTATGGCATTGGCATAAAATATTTAAACAAATTTTTTGATAACACAAACGAAAAAACCTGTCTTTTTATTGGCTATGCAAGTGAAGACGACGAGAATATGTATAAAAGCAGAGTAAAAGACAAACTTTTTGAACTTGGAATAAAGGTAAAAGATTTAACGCCAAACTTTAAAAATAATTGCAAAATAGATATGCTTTATGTTAGGGGCGGAAATGCCACAAAACTGTTGCATTATTTAAAAAAATACAATCAATTTAATTTGATAAAAGACTTGGTGGAAAATCAAGACGTGTTATATATCGGTCAAAGTGCGGGAGCGCTGATTGCGGGAAATGACACCTCGTGGACGCTCAGAAGCGAGCCATATGATGTTGACTTAAAATCACTTTATGGAAAAGATGCACTAAATGGCTTTGGCTGGGTAAGCAAAATGATTTTTGTTCATTGCAGCAAATATCGCTTGCTTTGGGGAGAAGAGCAAATCGATGGAAGCCAAAATTGGAGAATTTTAAACAAAGAGTTTTATGGCGATTATTTAAAAGATAGAAAAATTTATAACAAACAAGACTATGTTGTGCTTGGCAACAATCAAATAATTTATCAAAACGGCGATATTCAAACTCAAAAAATATTAACTTATGATTGGTCAAAAATTCCGTTTACAAAAAAACAACCGCAATATATGTAAAATATCAAAACAAAAACACCCAAAGTTTAAAGGGTGTTTTTTTATTACATTTTTTCATAAAGTTCAAGATAGCCATTAACGCAGCTGGCAATATCAAAATCTTGTTCCATAACCGTAATCACATGTGCATCTGATTTTTCTTTGTTTTCAAAGTGTCTGATTGTTCTTGCGGCAAGTTCGTCAAGCGCTTCTGCACTATATTCTTTAAGCACATAACCGTTTCCGCCGTTATATTTAAAATCAGTAAAGTTATCTGTGATTCCGCCCGTAAGATAAACAATTGGCTGACAACCGTATTTGCTTGCAACAAGAGGGAAAAGTCCGCAAGGCTCCATGGTTTTAAGGCTTAAAAAGAAATCGCAACCGGCAAACATATTTCTGAGACTTGTGTGATTATAGCCCGAATAATAGTGCACCTTTGTTGGAAATTCAGATTGAAGGTTAACAAAAAAGTTAACATATTCGGGATTACCATAGCCCATTGCAATAAGTTGAGCCCCGTTAGAAAGATATTTTCTGATGGTTGCCGACATAAGTTCAATGCCTTTTCCTTGTTCTAAAATACTTACAAACAAATAGAGCGGTGAATTTTCGTCAACATCAAGCCCCATTTCTTCTTGAAGTTTTGCTTTTATTTGCTTTCTTACTTCAATGGCATTGTCTTTGTTATAGTTAAGGTATAAATTTTTATCTTTTTCCGGATCATAAATTTCATAGTCCACACCGTTTGTTACGGCAGTGAATTTGTGTTCGATTTCGTCAAGAACAAATGAAATTCCGCAACCGTGTTGATTGTTTTTAACCTCTTGTTTATAGGTTTCGCTAACGGTAACAATTTGGTCTGCGCAAAGAAGGCTTGCTTTAAGAATGTTTGCACTGCCATATGCATCAAAAAGGTAAGTAAATTTTTCTTCTATTCCAAGCAGGTCGCGAACTACATTAAGATTTGCTTTGCCCTGAAAGGTAAAGTTATGAACGGTCAAAACCGTTTTGATGTGTTCGTATTTAGGGTTTTGCCAAGCAAGCATTTTTAAAAATGCACAAACAATGCCCGTTTGCCAATCGTTAGTGTGAATAATATCGGGGAAAAAGTTAATGATAGGAAGCATATCCAGCACAGCTTTGCTAAAAAAGCTGAATCTTTCAACATCGTCACCATATCCATAAATTTTTTCACGGTCAAAATATTGCTTGTTATCTATAAAATAATAGGTTATTCCGTCATATTCATATTCCAAAATACCGCAATATTCCTTTCTCCAAGTAAGTTCAACCGTTCTTTCGCCGACAAGCTCAAAGTTTTCGGAAAATTCTTTCGGAATACAACCATAATTAGGAAGCACCACGCGAATATCCACATTTTCTTTTCGGTTTAAATATTTGGGAATGGAGTGGCTGAAATCAGAAAGTCCTCCGCGTGAGCAAAATGGGTCACACTCACTGCTCACAAACAAAATATCGATTTTTTCTTTTTTGTTTTCGTCCATAATAGCATAAAATTTTCAAACTGTTTGGTCAAAAAATATCAGCAGTGTTTAAAAATTTTAAAATTGGTTCTCCTTGTTAAAAAAATTTAGTTTTCTTCTTTGTTTTTATCAACTTTTTTAATAATCATAGCAGAGTTTGCTGGCAAATTCAGCCTAATGGCGTTGGTTTTTCCGTTTTTGTTCATAATAGACGAATACATTAAACTGTTATGTTCGTCAGTTCCGCCAAAGTCTGAATCATCGGTTGTTATTATTTCTTCATAGCAACCATGTTCGTCCACACCAAGCACATAATCTGGAATTCGATAAGGCGAAAAGTTGCAAACGCAAATATAATAGCTTCCGCTTTTTGAGTAACGCTTAAAGGCATTAACGCAATTTTTGTTATCATCACGAACAAGCCATTCATAGCCGGTAGGGTCAAAGTCGCGTTCATACATTTCGGGACTTTCAAGATAAAGGTGATTAAGAGTTTGAACAAATTTATAAAGTTTTTTGTTTTTTTCGGATTTAAGCAAAACAAAGTTCAAAACCCTGTCCCAATTCCATTCTTGAAGTTCGCCGATTTCGCAACCCATAAAAACAAGTTTTTTGCCGGGGTGCATATACATATACAAAAAGAATGCTCTGCAAAGGTCAATTTTTGTTTTAAAGTTAAAGTCGCCGTTCATTTTTCCGATAAGCGAGTGCCTTCCATTAGACACCTCGTCATGATTAACAGGAAGAATAAAGTTTTCATTAAAACAATAATCAATAGAGTGGGTAATAATATCGTGGTGAAATTGTCTGAAATATGGGTCCATAGAGGTGTATTCCCAAATATCGTTAATCCAACCAATATTCCATTTAAAGTTAAAGCCAAGTCCGCCCACGCTGGTTGGTCTTGTAACCATAGGCCAAGAGGTACACTCTTCGGCAATCATAATAGCGTTAGGAAACTCACCAAACACGGCATTGTTAAGTTTTTTAAAGAATTCAGCACCCGCATAGTTTTTATTGCTTCCGTCTGAGTTTGGAAGCCATTCGTCTGCATTTCTGCTAAAATCAAGATATAAAACAGAAGACACAGCGTCAACTCTTATACCGTCAAGGTGATAAGTTCGCATATAAAACAGGGCAGAGGCAATCAAAAATTGCACAACATAAGGATTTTCGTAGTCAAAAATTCTTGTGCCCCAAGCAAGTTGCAACTTTCTGTCCCACTTAGGACTTTCATATAGGCAAGTGCCATCCCATTCAATAAGCCCAAAGTCGTCTTTAATAAAGTGCCCCGGAACCCAATCCAAAATAACGCCGATTCCTGCCTCATGGCACTTTTCCACAAAATGCATAAAGTCTTTTGGTTTTCCGAATCTGCTGGTAACGGCGTAGTATCCTGTGATTTGATAACCCCAAGAAACCTCATAAGGATATTCAGAAATAGGCATAATTTCGATATGAGTGTAACCCATGCGCTTGCAATATTGCACAAGGGTAGTTGCAAGTTCACGATAAGTGTAATAGCTTCCGTCGCTGTGCCTTTTCCAAGTATTAAGATTAACCTCATAAATATTCATAGGTGATTCAAGCAAATTTTTGTCTTTTTCGGCATTAAACCACTTGCTGTCTTTCCACTTATAGCCCGAAAGGTCATAAATTATTGCGGAAAAATCTTTTTGAACTTGTTGAGATTCGGCATAAAAGGCATAAGGGTCACATTTTGTAACCTCGTTGTTGTCTTCGTCAACAACAATAAATTTGTATCTTTGAAGATTTTTTGCTTTTTCAACAAAAACTTCCCAAACATTAGAGTTTTTAACTCTTTTTAGTGGGTGAGCGGATTTGTCCCAATCATTAAAGTCGCCCACAACATAAATCGCTTTGGCATTAGGTGCAAACGCTCTAAAAAATGCTCCGGACTTTCCGCCTTTGCTAGCAAGATGACAGCCAAGATATTCATAAACACTATAATCTTCGCCATGTTCAAGTTTATTTAATCTTATATCAGTTTTCATAAAATTTTATATAAAAAATATAGCTCCTTGCTTATTTAACTTAGTCATTATAGCAAATTTTTGTGATTTTGTCAAATTAAGTGCAACTAGTATAATTTTCAGTGCAAAATCAACAAATTTAAAAAGATGTATCAAAATATTTTGTATTTTCAAAAAAATTGTTTTTCAAATGCAAATTATATGCTAATATATAATAGAAAAGAGGTGCATATGAAAAAGGTATACTTTGCCGGCTCAATCACGGGCGGAAGAAGAGATATTGAAGATTATAAAATTATTATTGGCAAGCTAAAAGAAAGATTTGAGGTTTTGTCGGAGTTTGTTGCAAACGGCGAATTAACCGAAATGGGGGAGCAAGACAAAAGCGACAAAGAAATTTATAACAAAGATATTAATATGATCATGCAGTCTGACTTTGTATTTGCCGAAGTTTCGCAAACTTCACACGGCGTGGGCTATGAGCTGGGATTTGCCGAGGCAAACAAAAAGCCAATCTATGCGGTTGCAAACAAAAACAAGGTCAAAAGAACTTCCGCAATGATAATGGGCAATCCAAACATAAATTTTATGTATTACACAAACTTGTCAGAAGTTTTGGAACTAATAGACAAAATAAAATAATCACAAAGGAAAAATTATGAAACTTATCAGTTGGAATGTAAACGGTCTCAGAGCGGTAATGGCAAAGGGCTTTGACGAATTTTTTAAAAATGAAGATGCAGATATATTCTGTATTCAAGAAACAAAAATGCAAGAGGGTCAAGCAGAAATTTCAAAAGACGGCTACTATCATTATATGAGCAGTGCAATAAAAAAGGGATATTCTGGCACACTTGTTTATAGCAAAATCAAGCCACAAAGTGTTGCTTTTGGAATAGACGAAAAATATAATGACGAGGGCAGAATAATAACACTTGAATTTGAAGATTTTTATTTTGTTTGCTGTTATGTTCCAAACTCGGGAGAGGGGTTAAAAAGGCTTGATTTCAGAATGGAATTTGAAGACGATATAAGACAATATTTGTGTAATTTAAGTTCAAAAAAATCGGTGATCTACACAGGCGACTTAAATGTTGCTCACTGCGAAATTGATATAAAAAATCCAAAGTCAAATGAAAAAAATGCAGGCTACACAATTGAAGAAAGAACCAAAATGACAATACTTTTAAACAGTGGTTTTGTTGATTCATTCAGATTTTTAAACCCCCAAAAGCAAGAGTTTTCTTGGTGGAGTTATCGCTTTAACGCCAGAGCAAACAATGTTGGTTGGCGACTTGATTACTTTTTGATTTCCGAAGATTTGAAAGAAAAGCTTTTATCCAGCGAAATAAAAACTCAGATTTTTGGCAGTGACCATGCTCCAATAAAATTGGAGATTGATTTATAAAAAATGCAAAAATGCTCAAAAAATAAGGTATTATGCGTGTCATAACACCTTGTTTTTTTATATTGTTGCGTTTTTTGTTGTTACAAAAAATAAATCAAAATTTTGATTGTGTCTTGAAAATTTAATATTACTATGATATATTGTTAATAAGAGGTACTTATGAAAAGATACAGAGCACACAAAAATAACAAGTCAAATATGCAACAATACAGAAGTTTGTTTTATGCAAAAAAGCATAGGGCAAAAATCAAAAATAACACAGGAAGCACTTTTATCAGAATAAATCTTTTTGGTGGCACAGACAAACAAATGTTGCAAGACTTACAAGAAGAAAATCTTTTTTATAACTATACTTATCCGTTGTCGCACACCTATATGTTAGAGATAGACAGACATCAAAATGCAGACGCACATTTTCATATTTGGAGAACAAACGGTTATTCAAAAATAAGCAATACAAGAAGCCCGGCGATTTCATTAAAATCAGATCAAAACAGTGGACTTGTTTATCTGTATAAAGAAAGAAAAAACGAGGCAAAGCCAAACGATATTCAAACTAAGGAAATTACAGATTTTGTGGAAGAAAATCGCTATCTTTTGTTTTTAATGTTTAATGCGTTTAAGCATTTCAAAGTAAAAGACTTTCCGGAAATCGACGAAGAATTTTTAAAAAGTTTGTTTAGCAGAGCAGAACTTTTTGCATTGAATCAAAAATATAAAAATAAATATAATACGGAAAATGATTTTTCGTTTTTTGAAAAATAACAAAAAACAATTGAAAAAACAAATCCATTGTGTTAAAATACATTTATCCATAAAGAGTGTGCGAGGGACAAGCCTGTTGACCACACAGCAACCTACCAAAAGGAAAGGTGCTAACGCTTGACTTCTATGGGATAATAGAACAAAAGCAACGCCCCTTTTTTAAGGGGCTTTTATTTTTGAAATGGAAAAAATTTTTAGGAGAAACTTATGAAAAAAATAATAACAAGCGAGTCCGTAAACATAGGACACCCAGACAAAACTTGTGACACAATCGCAGATGCATTTTTAGACGAAGCTTTAAGAAATGATAAAAATGCGCAAATGGCAGTTGAGTGTGCAATAAAAAATGACAAACTGTTCATTTATGGCGAGGCAACCACAACCGAAAAAATCGACTACACAAAAATTGCAAGGCAAACACTTAAAGAAATCGGCTACAAAAATGATTTCACCATAATAGAAGAGGTTTCAAAACAAAGCCCCGACATCAATCAGTCGGTGGTAAAAGAAGAGTTAAAGGCAAACGATCAGGGAATGGTTTATGGCTATGCAACAAACGAAACAAAAGAATTTATGCCTCTGCCAATAATGATTGCTCACAAGCTTATGAAAACTTATGACGAATACAGAAGAAGAACCGACAAATACTTTGCAGATGCAAAAAGCCAAGTATCAGTTTGCTATGAAGACGACAAACCTGTTTATATAGACACAATTTTGGTAAGCGTTTCTCACAAAGAAGAGCTTACGGCAAATCAAATCAGATATGATATTATAGAAAATGTAATTGAACCCGTGC
>CAQFKO010000022.1:0-4317 GCA_948787875.1 uncultured Eubacteriales bacterium | reverse complement strand
AAAGTTAAAACTTTTTATCAACACAAGTGGCAGGTTCACAATTTGGGGCAGTTTTGGAGACAGCGGTTGCGTTGGAAGAAAAATAATTGTTGATACCTATGGCGGCGTGGGCAGAGTCGGCGGTGGCTGTTTCAGTTCAAAAAACGCCACAAAGGTGGACAGAAGCGGTGCATATTATGCAAGATATGTTGCAAAAAATGTGGTAGCTCATGGTTTTGCAGACAGGTGCGAAATTCAGCTTGGGTTTGCAATCGGCATTGCCGAGCCAATAAGTATGTATGTTGACACCTTTAACACAAACAAAGTTCCAGAAAGCGAAATTTTGGATTATATCAAAAATAATTTTAATTTCAATCTAAACAATATTATTTCGGAATTAAATCTTTTAAGACCAATCTACAAAAACACTGCTTGCTTTGGACACTTCGGAAGAAGCGAGTTTCCATGGGAAGAAATAAAGCCTCTTGGCTAAAATTTGTAAAAAAAGAAAATGGCACAATTTTGTGTCATTTTTTTTAATAAAAATCAAAAAAGTATTGAACAATAACAATAGTTGTGTTATATTAATTAAAATACAAAAAGGTTAAAAAAATTATGATTTATTATTACAAACATAAATCAATAGAAGATTATATGCCCGAAGAACTTTCTATGCTGGGCAAAGGTGGCATAGAGCGTTTTGTAAGAGAGAATAATTTGAATTTTGAAGAGGTGCAATCGCATATTCAAAAAGTTGAAGAATCCATAAAAAATTTGCAAAGCAGTCAAGTTTTTAGCAATAATATAGAAGATTATGATGATTATTGCAAAAAATGTTTCAAACAAAGTGTAGAAAGTTACATTGATTATTTTAACAATAATGCGGTTTGTGAAAAACAAGCCTTTGTGGTTTTGGGCAATGCCTCTTCGGGAAAGAGTTTCAGAGCAAAAAGTTATGAAAAAGCCACAAAGTCAATAATAATAGATTCCGACCGATTCAAAATGGGTGAGTCAACAAAAAACGGAAATTTCGAGGGTTTTTCAAAATTATACAAAAAGCCGTCAGACCGAGATTTTATGCAAAAAGTTTCTTCCATCGCAGGCAAAAAAACATTGGAGTATATTTCGCAAACGGGCATGAACATTGTTTTGCCAAAGGCGGCAAGCAGTCTTGCAAAATTGGAAATTCAGTTGCAAGTTTTGCAATCTGCCGGCTATGATATTCATTTGATATTGGTAGAAGCTCCGCTAGAAACTTGTGCGGACAGAAATTATTACAGATATTTGGTAAAGCAATTTGCCAATGTTTATGGACTAGACAGCAAGGGCACTCTTGCGCAATCGGGCAGGTTTATTTCAGTTGATACAATAAGGTTTTTGCATGATGGTTCTTACGCAACTTTCTTTGACGCTTATCAAAAGAAAAGGTATAAGTCGTATAAAGCAATATATAATGATAAAAATACTCCAAAGGGCGTAGATATTGAGATTGACCCAAACACAATGCAACCGCTTTTTTAATAAAAAATACTACACAAATAAATGTGTAGTATTTTTGTTTGCTTAAAGTTCGCGCATGGTTTCAATATCAATAGGCATTTCATTAAACATTTCACTCAAAGATCCTTTAAACGGAGAGCCTCCGTTATAAAATGCGGAATAAGAAGCATATTTTCCTTTTTTCACTGCGGAAGTAAAAGTTTTGTAAGAATTATCGCCGATATTGGTTATTACCGAAACAGGCACAAATCTTCCGTGAGAACTGCAATTTTTGCTGTTATTTAAGGCGTTATCGTTAATTTTTGCATATTCTCTTATAAGATATCTGTAATAGCTTCTGTCTGCGCAGTCGGTTATAGGGGCTTCAATTTGAATAAGATGTATATCATAGCCCGCGTTAACCAAAACCGCCAATTGTTTTTCAAGCTTTTCAAGACTGTACGCCGCTTTCGGCAAAATTATGTTAAGCCCCATATCCACCGAGGTTTTAAGCACGGCTTTGCTTGCATCACTGCAAGGGTCTTGCATGCGTTCGCGGTCTGTCGGAACTTTGTATAATGATGTAAAACCTTCAAAAAATCCTTTTTCTGTGTGTTTGCCCATTTTAAAATGGTCTGGGTCAATAATAATTGAATTTGTGGTTTGCTCAATGGTTCTTGCATGGGTGTTTTTTCCTGCGGCAATGTTTCCAAGAATAACATAAGCCTGCTTGTCGTGTTTGGCGTGATTGTTAAAATATTCAATATATCTGTCAACCCACTTGTCAAATAAAACTTTGTTGTCACCGCTTTTCATGTCAAATGGATTATGCCCCATTTGACTGATTTCTTCTTCAAGGTTTTTCAAATTGCCAAAAACTTCATAAGGGTCAAGGCCGCGTTCAATGGCAAACTTTGCCGCACCGGCAAAACCCAAAAGGTCAAGCTCTGATTGGCTCATATTATCAGAAGAAATATGTTCATAAAAATAAATTTTGTTGTTATCAATCATAGTTAAATTTTAACATAATATGCATATTTTTTCAATACCAATTTGACAATATTTGCAAAAATGTTTAATCTATTTATATATAGAGGAGAGCAAAAATGATAGATTTGCATATGCATTCCACATACTCAGACGGCAAAGACGATTTACCTGCCTTGATAGATAATGTTGTAAGTGCGGGCATAGATACCTTTTCAATAACAGACCATGACACCGCCATGGCACACCGAGAAATCAAAAACAACAAAGAACTTTTAAAAAAAATAAAAAGCCTCAACTTAAAGCTTGTTACGGGGGTAGAGTTTTCGTGTGTTTATAACGGAAAAAAAGTTCATATTCTAGCTTATGATTTTGACCCATTTGCAAAAGAGGTTTTGTTTTTGGAAGAAAAAATGAGCAATCTTTTAAAAGAAAAAGACAAATATAGGCTCAGTGCAATAGAAAATGCGGGTTACCACCTTTCCGAACATTCAAAAGCATTTTTGGCATCAAGAATAAATATAAGAAAACTTGATTTGGCAAACTGCCTTGTAGATGACGGCTATTTTTCAAATAAAGACGAGGCAATTCAAACCTTTTTGAAAAAGATAAAATATCCATCGTTTTTCAAGTTAGACGCCGAAGAAGTAATAAGATCTTTAACCAAAATCGGAGCAAAAACGGTTTGGGCACATTCGCTTCATGGCATAAACGAAAAGCCACTCTCACTTAGTGAAGTAGAGGTTTTGGCAACAAAGTTTAAGGAGTTTGGGCTTGCTGGGCTTGAATGTTATTATTCATTATATAATAGCGCTGAAATTTTGGGCTTAAAAAATATTGCAAAAAAATTAAATTTGTTTATAACCGCCGGTTCGGACTATCACGGCAAAAATAAGCCTATTCCGCTCGGCATGATTTCTTCGGACGGAACAGCTCCAAGCTTGGGCGAAATTGATGTAAACAAAATTTTCACAAAAATAGATTAAATTTAAAAGAGGGCAATATGGCGATATTTTTTACCGCAGACACGCATTTTTCGTTAAAAGATTTTATCGGCGTAATAAAAAGAGATGCAAGGCCTTTTTCTTCCTGCAAAGAAATGAATAAAAAGATAATCAAAATTTGGAACAAGCAGGCAGGCAAAAATGATATAATATATCACCTTGGCGACTTTGTAAATTTCAATTGCAAAGACAGTGAAGGTTATAAAACCTGTTTTAAGTTGGTAAAAAAGATAAAAGCCAAAGTAATCTTAATCTTGGGCAATAATGAAAAGAGAATAGTCGACAAATGTTTTGACGGCGACTTTAACAAATTCAAAACTTGGCTAATCGGGCTTGGTTTTCAAGATATAATAGAAGACGGAATATTTTTAGAAATCGCAAAAGATACCGAAAACAGTTTAAAAGCATATCTAACTCATCAGCCAAAAGACCACAAAAAAGATTTTCTTAATTTGTTTGGACATATTCACAGCACGGTAAAAATAAAACCTTATGGCTTTAATGTGGGTGTAGATGTAAATCATTTTAAACTTTGCTCGGAAGATTATATATTAATGCTAAAACGCGATAGTGTATATTTCGACGAAAATGTATATAATTAAGCATAAAAAACATCAATTCGATAATTAAGTAAATTAATCCCCAAAATATTTTTGTAAAATTATAAAATAAGGTATTGACAAACATAAAAACTTATGTTAAAATAACCATGTAAATCAAAAAATTCACCACAAAAATGTAAATTTTTGCCGTGAAAATGTTAAAAATTTACAAATAATATTGAAAATTTTGATTAGAAGGGGGAAATTTCATGTTAACAACAACACAAATTATACTTCTCAGCGTGATAGGCGTATGTTTAATGCTA
>CAQFKO010000021.1 GCA_948787875.1 uncultured Eubacteriales bacterium | reverse complement strand
AAAAGCACCAATCTTATTAGCATTAACAAGAAATAGAAAATCGAAAGAGAGCCATACCAAATTGAGCGATTTGTGATTGAGATTATTGAAAGGAAAAATGCATAGGCGATATTGATTGCAAAGGTGATAACCTCTAAGACCAAAATCTTGAAGCCATACATTTCCAAAAGATTTTTTGTGAGTTCGTGTTTGTTTGCTTCGGTTTCTATGGCTTCTTTTATCTTTTGCTTATGATAAACTAAAAATGATATCAGCCACGCCGCAAATATTAGGGTTATTGCAAAAAATACATAAGTTGCAACTTGGGCAGGTCCGGTTAGTGTTATTGACAATGCAAGCGTGAGAAAAACAATGGCTATGCTTGTTGCAAGCATTGTTGTTGCTCGCCAGCCACTGTATAGCGATACAAAAAACTTTTTTGTTTTTTTTAGTACGTGCTTAATTGTTTTGGATTTTTTTTGCATTTATTTCTCCAAATTTTGCTTGGTAAAAATAAAAGAAAATGATTTCTTTTTATTAATATAGCACAAATTCACATAATCTTTAAAACAGTTTTGTTATTATTTTGTTAAAAATATATAATTTTTTTGCAAATTTTATATTTTTTGGCAATATCATTTAACAAATTATTTGGCATTTGCTATAATTGGTTTAGATATTTTACAAGGAGATAAAAATGGATTGGCAAAACATTTGGAACACTATTAAAAACTTTTTTACAAGCAATGGCTGGAAAATTTTGGGTTTTGTTGCTGTGCTTGTATTCGGTATTATTTTAATTAAAATTATTCTTAATATTACAAGAAGAATTCTTGGAAAAACCAAGATGGAAAAAATCGGTCAGCAATTTTTGATGACTGCCTTAAAAATTATTTTGTATTTGATTTTGGTATTGATTTTGCTTAGCATGGTCGGAATTCAAATTACGGGAATCATTACCGCACTCTCTGCAATTTTGCTTGCCGTTGGTATGGCTCTTGAAAGCAACATTGCAAACCTTGCAAACGGAATTGTTATCGTTGCGACCCATATGTTTAAAAAAGGTGACTTTATCAGTGTTAATGGCGTTGACGGAAGCATTGTTAACATTAACTTTTTGTTCACCACACTTCAAACTCCCGATAACAAAAGAATAACCCTTCCAAACAGCACAATTGTTAACAGTTCGGTGGTTAATGCCGGAGCAAACAAAACCAGAAGAGTTGATTTTACTTTTTCGGTTGCTTATGAAAGTGATGTTGAAGAAGTTAAAAAGATTGTGCTTGATGTTATGAACAGCAACGGAAATGTAAGGCTTGACCCTGCTCCGTTTTGCAGACTTAAAACTTTGGGTGCAAGCAGTATAGACTTTTTTGCTAACTGCTGGGTTGACAGCGAGGATTATTGGGACACATATTATTATGTTGTTGAAAATGTTTATAACGAGTTTAAACGCAAGAATATTTCTGTTCCTTATAATCAACTTGAAGTTAGAAACAGAACTGATAATGTTAAGATGCCGTTTATTAAAAAGCCTCTTCAAGAAAGAGTTGAAAAGGAGAGAAAAAACGATAAAACTTTTGACCTTGAAACTGCGGGAATAAGTGATATCTTTAAACTTTCAAAAAATAAAGGCAAAACTGCTGATAAGAAAGAAAAAGAAACAAAAAAAGAGGAAAAGATTGCAAAAAAATCTGCAAAATCCGCAGAAAAAGCAAGCAAAGATGTGAAAAAATCAAAAGAAACCGAAAATCAATAAAATTTAAAAACAGCAATCCGATAATGGTTGCTGTTTTTTATTATTGGAACATTTATTTAGCTTGCAGAATATATTAATTTAGTAAAAATAATTGACAAACTATTATGCTGAAATTATAATTAAATTCCAAATTTATTAGACTAAAAAAGTTGTGCTTTTGCATTAGGGGGGTTTTATGGTTAATGTTCCGGAGCTGTTTGGCTCAATGGTTTTTAATGAAAAGGTTATGCGTGAAAGGTTGCCGAAAGAGGTTTTTGATTCTTTGCAAAAATCAATAAAAACAAATGTTTCTATTTCTGCGGAGGTTGCTGGTATTGTTGCGGAAAAAATGAAAGAATGGGCAATTGAAAAGGGGGCAACTCATTTTACGCATTGGTTTCAACCAATGACAGGAATTACTGCGGAAAAGCATGACAGTTTTATTAAGCCTGCCGATGCAAGCTCAATTATTATGGATTTTTCGGGCAAGTCTCTGATTAAGGGTGAACCCGATGCTTCTAGCTTTCCTAACGGCGGGTTGCGTTCTATTTTTGAGGCTCGCGGTTACACGGCTTGGGACCCAACAAGTTATGCTTTTGTTAAAGACACAGTGCTTTATATTCCGACTGCGTTTATTTCTTATTCGGGTCAAGTGTTGGATAAAAAGACCCCGCTTTTAAGGTCAATGGAATGCATTAATAATGCAACAAAACGCATACTCAAACTTTTTGGAAAAAATCCAGACAGAGTTATTCCGTCTGTGGGGGCAGAACAAGAATATTTTTTGATTCCTGCCGAGCTTTACAAAAAGCGTATGGATTTGATTGTTGCGGGGCGAACCCTTTTTGGTGCAAAGCCTCCAAAGGGGCAAGAACTTGAAGACCATTATTTTGGAAATGTTAAGCCACGAGTGTTAAAGTTTATGGAAGAACTTGACGTTGAACTTTGGAAGCTGGGAATATTTTCTAAAACAAGGCATAATGAAGTTGCTCCTGCTCAACACGAGCTTACGCCTGTGTTTTCTATGGTTAATATTGCCACCGACCACAATCAACTTATGATGTCGGTTATGCAAAAAGTTGCCGAAAGACACGGACTTGTTTGTTTGCTTCACGAAAAGCCCTTTGAGGGCGTTAACGGTTCTGGTAAGCACAACAATTGGTCGCTGACTACTTCCGATGGCGAAAATTTGTTGGAGCCCGGAAAAGATTTGAAGAATAATTTGCAATTTATGTTGTTTTTGACCGCTGCAATAAAAGCAGTTGACGAACATCAAGACTTGCTTAGAATTTCTATTGCCACTGCTGGAAACGATCACCGTTTAGGAGCACATGAAGCTCCTCCTGCAATAATTTCAATGCACCTTGGCGATGAGCTTACCGATTATCTTGAAACAATTTCTTCGGGAAAAGAGTATAATAACCGAACAAGTGGAAAGCTTTCTACGGGAGTTGAATTTGTTCCTAAGATTTTGGAAGACACATCAGACAGAAACCGTACCTCTCCGTTTGCCTTTACGGGAAACAAATTTGAGTTTCGTTCTCTTGGTTCGTCGCTTAATATCGCTTGCCCTAATATTATGATTAACTCTGCGGTTGCCGATGTTTTGAATGAATTTGCTGACAAACTTGAAGGTGAACAAAATTTTGAGCAGGCTGTGAAAAACCTTATAAAAGAAGAATATTTGAACCACAAACGCATTGTTTTTAACGGAAACAATTATTCAAGTGAGTGGGTTGTTGAGGCAAACAAGAGGGGATTATTGAATCTTGCATCTACGCCTGAGGCACTTTCTTATTTTGACCGAAAGAAAAATGTGGAACTTTTTGAAAGGCTTAAAATTTATACCAATGAGGAAATCAAAGCCCGAAAAGATATTTTGTTGGAAAATTATTGCAATATTATCAGCATTGAAGCTCTTACTATGTGCGAAATTGTGCAAAAACAAATTTTGCCGGCAGGGATTGAGTTTTCAAGTTTTCTTGCAAACAATGTTAAGCTTGTTAAAGATGTGGGAGGGGAGTTTGACTCACAAAAAGTTTTGCTTGAAAGTGTGACTAAGTTAATTTCCGATATTTTTGAAGAAAAAGACAAACTTGCAAAGGTTCAGCGCAAGATTAAAAATAATGAAGACATTTTGAAATCCGCAGAATTTTGCTTGAACAATGTGCTGGTTGAAATGAAAAAGTTAAGAGAGTATTGTGATAAGCTGGAAGAGTTGATGCCAAAAAATTTGTGGCCATTCCCAACTTATTCAGACATTCTTCTTTATGTTTAATTAAAAAAAATAAGAGCAATTGCTCTTATTTTTTATTGAATATTTAAGTCGGACAGGCTGTAAACAAAGTAATCTCCGTCGTTTAGTTTGGTGAAGGTGATGTTGTTTTGTTTTTCAACGCTTTTTATTTTTTCCAATTCCGATTCGGGTTGTTTGTCATAGTGAGGGAAAAAGATTTCTTCAACCATCGCTAGTCCGGCATAAGTTTTTAGCGGAATATCATATTTTGGCTTTGTGCCTTTTTTTGCTTCATAGTAATATTTTAAATTTTTTGTAAAAAACAAAGTCCCCGCGCTTTGACCGATTATGGTTTTGTTTGATTTTAAAAAATTGATTATGGCAGGTTTTATTCCGTTTGTATTTGCAAGCGTTATAAGCGGAAGGCAGTCGCCACCCATAAAGTAAATAAGGTCATAGTTTGAAAATGAATCAAAATCATTTTTTGATATTGATTTTGCGGTTACTGATTTTGCACCGAATTTATAAAATGCTTCTGCCGTGTGCATTTTTCCGAGAGGGTTGCTTCCTGTGTCAGAAGCGTTTAAAACCACCAAAACATTTTTGTTTTTTGCGCAAGCACTATACATTTGTTCTTGAAGCAATTCTTTTTCGTTTATTTTGTGTGCATTGAATGCTCCTGATGAGCAAAGTATAAGTTTTCCTTGAAAATTTTCCATTTTTATATCCTTTTGTTTTTTATTAAAGCCTTAATGCCCCGCCCGAAACCGTTAAAATTTCTCCTGTGATAAAACTGCTTTCTTCGCTTGCCAAAAATAGCGCAGAGTTTGCTACATCTGAGGGCGTTCCGAGTTTTGCAAGAGGGGTTTGGTTTTTAATATATTCCAAATCTGTGGGTGTGTAGTGGTTTGTCATTTTGGTTGAAATAAAGCCCGGAGCAATTGCGTTTACTCTTACATGAGGGGCCGACTCTATTGCAAGGCTTTTTACTAGCCCGTTAATGCCAGCTTTGCACGCAGAATAAACCGCTTCAAGACTTCCGCCCGTTTCGCCGTAAATGGAAGAAATTATTACAAGGCTTCCGTGCTTTTGCGAAGAAAAGTGTTTTATTATTTCTCTTGCAAAAAGAATTGTTCCTCTGAAATTTACATTTATAATTTCGTCAATTGTTTCGGCGTTTTTTTCATACAAAAAACCTTCCGGCTCAGCTTTTCCTGCTGCTAAAACGCAACTGTCAACATATTCAAATTCCGCAAAAACAGTGTTTACAAAATTTATAATATCGTTTTCTTTTGATTGATCTACTCTTATTGCCATGGCTTCAACATTATAGCTTTTTAGTTTTTGCAAAAAATCTTGGTCAAAACTGTTTAGGTAGGTTAGTGCAACATTATATCCGTTTGCTGCAAATTTTTCGGCAGTTGCTTTTCCTATATCTCCGAAACCGCCTGAAATAATTGCTGTTTTTCTTAACATAATTGTATCCTCGCTTTTTATTTTAGACAAAAACTTTTAAAAACACAATTAATTATTTATATTTATAAAATAATTTTTTAATATTCTTTTATGAAAATAAGCGATTTTTGAGATAAAATTTAAGTGTTATGTTTTGGATATTTTTTTCTAGCACAATAGGTGTGGCATTTTTGATTGCCGTTTTGGTTTATTATTTTGCGGCGGGGTTGGGTGACCTTAAATCTGCAAGGCGTGAGTGGCGACTTTTTGGATTAAGTGAGGGTTTTGTTCCACAAGGCATAACTTTTGTTAAGTCGGAAAACAAATTTTTGGTTTCGGGCTATATGACAAAAGGTAGGGCTTCGAGGGTTTATGTTGTTGACCCCCAGCAAAACAATTTGCAATATTATGTTACTTTTAAAACAAAACAGGGCCAAGAATATTTGGGGCACGCGGGCGGAATTTGTGTTTATAATAATTACGGCTATATTTCAGGGGAAGGAAAAGTTTTTAGATTTTTGCTGAGTGATGTGCTTTCGTCAAAGCCTGCTGATGTGGTTAAATTTGACTATGAGTTTTCGAGCGAAAACGGGGCGGATTTTTGTTTGGTTAACGGAAACACTCTTTGGGTGGGTGAGTTTTATAAAATGGGAAAATACAAAACCGACCCCACTCACCATATTTTGCTGGACGGCGGAAATTATCATTGTGCAATTGTTTTTGGGTTTAGTCTTTCGGACAACGGAATGCCGAGCATTGTGCCTCAAAAAGCACTTTCTATTCCGGACACTGTTCAAGGAATGGCGTTTAGTTTGGGAAGAATATTTTTGTCTTCTTCTTATGCTGCAAACAAATCAAGGCTTATTGAATATGAAAATGTTTTTCAAAAAAATACCGCAAAATATATTATTTTTAAGGACAAAAAAGTACCGCTTTATGTGCTTGAAAACAAATATCTGCGAAAAACAAAAATTTTGCCTCCAATGAGCGAGGAAATTGTTTGCGAGGGTGGAAGAATTTATGTTGTGTTTGAAAGCGGTGCAAATAAGTATAAATTTTTTATGAGAACAAGGCTTTATCATGTTTTTAGCATTAAAGTTAATTGAAATTAAACTTTTTAAAATGCTGTTAAATCAGTTTGCAAATATTTTTTGTTATGATAATATTAAATTGTAAAATAAAATAGGGAGTGATAAAAAATGTTTAAAATTGCAAGCAAAAAAGTGCTTAATCCAACAGTTGTTGAAATGGATATTGTTGCCCCTCTTGTTGCAAAAAAAGCCGAGCCGGGTCAGTTTATAATTTTGAGGGTTGACAGTGAGGGCGAGCGTATTCCTCTTACCGTTGCGGGCTTTGACAGAGAGGCAGGCACTGTTAAAATTATTTTTCAAATTGTGGGTGCTACAACCGAATTGTTGAATCACAAAAATGCCGGTGAGTTTATTGAAGACTTTGTTGGGCCTCTTGGTGTTCCTACCGAAACCGACGGACTTGGTGAGGTTTGTGTTGTGGGTGGTGGCGTTGGTTGTGCAATTGCTCAGCCTATTGCAAAAAAACTTTTTGAAAATGGTGCTAAGGTTACCTCGGTTATTGGATTTAGAACAAAAGACCTTGTTATTCTTGAAAATGAATTTAAGGCTGTTTCGGAAGAATTTCATTTGATGACCGATGACGGCTCAATGGGCGAAATGGGAAATGTTTGTGTTCCGCTGGAAAGAATTTTGGCTTCCGGAAAAAAGTTCGATAAAATTATTGCCATTGGTCCGCTTATTATGATGAAATTTGTGGTTGAAACGGCAAAAAAGTTTAATGTTCCTTGCACGGTTTCAATGAACCCTATTATGATTGACGGAACGGGAATGTGTGGCGGTTGCAGACTTACGGTTGGTGGAAAAATGAAGTTTGCTTGTGTTGACGGACCTGATTTTGACGGCTATGAAGTTGACTTTGATGAAATGATGACTCGCAACAGAATTTATTCTGATTTTGAACAAAAAGCAAGAGAAGAAACCTGCAATCTTTTGAAGAAGGAGGTTAAGTAAATGCCTGAATTACCTAATATGAAAATGACCAAAAACGAAATGCCTACGCAAGAGCCAAAAGTAAGGGCTCATAACTTTAAAGAAGTGGCAATGGGTTATGACGAAGCCACTGCAATTGACGAGGCAAAAAGATGTTTGAATTGTGTTAACTATCCTTGTGCAACAGGGTGTCCCGTAAAAATTCATATTCCTGCATTTATCACAAAAATAAAAGAGGGCGACTATGAGGGTGCTTATCAAATAATTTCCAAGTCGTCAAGCCTTCCTGCTGTTTGCGGAAGAGTTTGTCCACAAGAGAGTCAATGCGAGGCAAAGTGTGTTCGCGGAATAAAAGGCGAACCTGTTGGCATTGGCAGGCTTGAACGCTTTGTTGCCGATTGGCACATGGCTCACGCAGAGGGAAAGGAAGAGGTTGCTTCGGCAAACGGACACAAGGTTGCTATTGTGGGTTCAGGACCTTCGGGGCTTACTTGTGCCGGCGATTTGGCCAAAAAAGGTTATAGCGTTACGGTTTTTGAAGCCCTTCACACTGCGGGAGGCGTGCTTGTTTATGGTATTCCCGAGTTCAGACTTCCAAAAGCCATTGTTAAAAAAGAAGTTGACAAACTTATTTCTATGGGCGTTAAAATAGAAACAAATATTGTTATTGGAAAAACCATTACAGTTGACGAGCTTTTTGAAGAAGGCTTTGAAGCGGTTTTTATAGGTTCGGGCGCAGGGCTTCCTAATTTTATGGGAATACCGGGCGAACAATATAACGGAGTTTATTCTGCAAACGAATTTTTGACAAGAAGCAACTTAATGAAGGCTTATAAAGACGATATGGTTACGCCTATTATGAAGGGCGGAAAGGTTGCCGTTGTGGGTGGCGGAAATGTTGCTATGGACGCAGCTAGAACTGCTCTTAGACTTGGTGCGGAAAAGGTTTATATTGTTTATAGAAGAAGCATGGAAGAACTTCCTGCAAGAAAAGAAGAGGTTGAACACGCAGAAGAAGAGGGTATTGAATTTAAACTTCTTTGCAATCCTGTTGAAATTTTGGGCTATAATAATTTAAATGATAAGCGTGACCCTAAAAATGGCTTTGTGGCAGGTATTAAGTGCATAAAAATGCAACTTGGCGAACCTGATGAAAGAGGCCGTCGCAGACCTATTGCGATTGAAGGAAGCGAGTTTGTGCTTGATGTAGACACTGTTATAATGAGTATTGGAACTTCTCCTAATCCTCTTATTAAAACAACAACCAAAGGGCTTGATACAAACAGTCATGGCGGAATTATTGTGGAAGAAAACACAGGAAGAACCTCAAAAGAGGCGGTTTATGCAGGTGGTGATGCCGTAACGGGCGCTGCTACTGTTATTTCTGCTATGGGTGCGGGTAAGCTTGCTGCCGGTGCAATTGACGAATATTTGATGTCTAAAAAATAAAATAACAGCCCCCCTTTTTGTGGGGTTGTTTTTGTTTGAAAAAATTTTGTTTTATTTGGTTATTATATTGGTAAGTCTACTTTTAAATTTAGTTATAAGCAAAAAGTTTTGAAAATATTAATGTTCTAAGTTGTTTTTTGGGAGTTAAGCTTGCACAAAATTTTTGCGCAAATTATATTTTTATTTGATTAAGTTAACAGTTGTATTATAATTTTATTATAAATAAACTTTTGGAGGTTTTATGGAACAATTACTTAAAGGAAAAGTTGCTTTTGTTACAGGCGGAACAAGAGGCATTGGGCTTGCAATAGTAAAAAAATATCTTGATAACGGTGCAACAGTTGTGCTTTGCGGGTCAAGAAAAGAATCAGCTCAAAAAGCGGTTGACGAGCTTAAAACAGAAAACAACAGTTACTTTGTTGAGGGAGTTTATCCTAATTTAACCAATTATAGCGAGGTTGAAGAGGCAATAAATTATACCGCAAAAAAATACGGAAAAATCGATATTTTGGTTAATAATGCGGGCGTGTCGGCAAGGGAAAGTATTTACAGTTATGACCCTGCTGAATTTGATAAGGTTATGGCTATCAATGTTAATGCTGTTTTTTATGCTTCAAAGGCGGTTGCTCCAATTATGAAGTCAAACGGAGGTGGTGTTATTATTAACACTTCTTCAATGGTTTCGCTTTATGGACAGCCTTCGGGAGTTGCTTATCCTACCAGCAAATTTGCTGTGAATGGAATGACTAAGTCCCTTGCCCGTGAACTTGCCACAGATAATATTCGCGTTAATGCTGTTGCTCCGGGTGTTACGGATACAGATATGGTTGCAAATTTGCCTGAGGCTATGCGTGAAGGCATAAAGAAGACCATTCCTCTTGGCAGAATCGGAACTCCCGAAGATGTTGCCAATGCATTTTTATATCTTGCAAGTGATGCCGCTAGTTATGTTTCGGGAGAGGTGTTATCTGTTGACGGTTGTGCACGAACCTAACGGCGAAAATCACGCACTCTTCTTCGTTTCTAAAAAAAATTTCGGACAATCATGTACTATCATGTACACTCATGCCCGAAATTTTTTTTGAGCCTTGAATAGTGTGCAATTTACGCCGTTAGGACACCTAAGCCAAAAATCAGCAATCTTCTTTGTTTCTAAAAGATTACGGACAATCATGTACTATCATGTACACTCATGCCCGAAATTTTTTTTGAGCCTAGAATAGTGTGCAATTTACGCCGTTAGGGAACCTAAGCCAAAAATCAGCAATCTTCTTTGTTTCTAAAATATTGCGGACAATTTTGTACTGCCATGTACAAATAAGGCTGAGATTTTTTTGCGCTATTTTTGCAAATCAAAATTTTTGTTTGATTTGATACACAGTTGTGATATAATTTATTTATAGATAATATTTTATAATAAGAGGTTTTTATGAACATTTTGCAAAAGGGCAAGTTGCAGGTTATAATCAGTGCGGTTGTTATGATTATTTTGGGCATACTGTTTTGTGCACTTCCGGAAAAGTCGTTAAACACTTTGGAGGTTGTGGTTGCAGGAACGCTGATTTTTATTGGAATGATTAATATTTTTGCATTTTGCTTTGCACCTGATTTTTCAAGGGAAAGTGGGATTTTGCTTATTGGCATAATAGGCATCGGGCTTGGTGTGCTGGTTATTTTTGTGCCAAATTCTTTGGTTTTGGCTCTTGGAATTTATACTGCTTTTTCGGGAATTAAGCGAGTGTTGTATTCTATTGACTTAAAAACCTTTGGCGAACGCAATTGGTGGATAGATCTTTCTGTTGGGCTTTTTGCATTTGTTTTGGGCGTTTTGTTAATTGTTTTAAGAGGAACAAGTCTTGCAAACAATGCCGTTATGATATTTATGGGTGTTTCACTTTTGTTGGAAGGTGTTTTGGATTTGGTTATGCTTTTTGTTTTGAAAAGAGAGGTGGCAAAATTTAAAAAAATCTTTAATTCAGACATGGTTGAAATCGAGAAAACAGAAAAATCAGATATTGAAGACAGCGGTGACTCAAATCTTGAAAATTTTACGGACTTTGATGTTAAATAAGCATTTACAAAAATTTAAAAGTGTAAAGTTTTTTACAATTAAATAAAAAATTTGAATAATCTCTTTAAAGTTGAAAATCATTAACTTTAAGGAGATTTTTTATGAAAAAAGTAAACCCATTTAAAGAAGAAAGAGCTGTTAAAGTTGACGGCACATATAAAAGTTTAAAAGAATTAAGTTTAAAGCCATATAACAAAGATACCGCAAGTCCTTACACAAAGGTTAGGGCTATTCTTATGAACGGCACAGAATTTGAGTCAAATTGGTTTTTGCATCAGTTTTCAAGGCACTGCAACAATAATGATCTTAGGCGTGAGGTTGCTGCGGTAAGGCGTCATGAACAGCAACAACAAAAAATGATTTCCAGCCTTAAACCTATTGATGAGAGCAATTTGGAAACCACAATCAGTTATGAACAACTTGCTGTTGACCTTACTGCAATTTTGGCTAAGCATGTTAAAGACGAAAACGTTAAAAATGCACTTAACTTTGCGCTTTTGGAAGACTTTGACCATCTTTACAGATATGCAAATTTGCTTGAAAGTGAGCAGGGCAGGTCGGCAAAAGACATTACGGGAAAGTATACTGAAATTATGCCGGGAAGACCTACCATTGCCGAACACAGACACCCATATGACAGCATAAACAAATTTGTTTGTAACTTGTCTGCCGATTTGTTTACAAAGCTTACAACTAATATTATTACCGCAGCTGAGCAGCAAACCATGAATTATTATATGAATGTTGGAAACTTGCACCCAACCGAAGAGGGAAGAAAACTTTATAGCGAAATCGCAATGATTGAAGAACAACATGTTTCGGAATATGGCAGTTTGCTTGATACAAATTGTACTTGGCTTGAAGGGTGGGTTATGCATGAATATACCGAATGTTATTTGTATTATTCTTGTTTTGAGGACGAGAGTGACAGCGAAATTAAAAAACTTTATGAAAGATTTTATTTGGAAGAGTGCGGTCACTTGCAAAAGGCTGCGCAGTTGCTTGAAAAATATGAAGGCAAAACTTGGCAATGTTTGTTTCCTTGTGGCGGAGATTTTCCTGAACTTCTTAAATTTGGAGAAAATATAAATTACATCAGAGAAGTTTTGGAGCGCACGGTTTGTTTGACAAAAAAAGAAGAGTGCTATGAAACAGTGGGAAAACTTGGCGAAAAATCAAATTATAAAAAGTATAACAATCAAGTTTGCAAAAATGGAAAAGACGAACCTGCTCACTGCGTGATTGAAGACCATATCAAAAAATTCGGCGACGATTACAGATATCAAGTTTCCGAGCACCCTATTGCAGAACTTCGTGACCGAAAACATGATAATATTGAAGTTGGCAGATGTTAATAAAAAATTTAAAAATTTTTAAAAAAGTTGTCATAGTATTGTGATAAGTTGCATAAGATATATTAGACGGACAGAAAATCCGTCTGTTTAAAAGACACAGGCAACAGCTTGTGGTCTGGAATTTGTGCAAGACTTGAAATTTTGCACACAAAAATATCCACCTATTTTGGTGGATTTTTTTGTTGTGTTTAAAATATTTTTATTATGGTCTTAGCCCCATTCCGCCCTCTAAGGTTAGGGTTTCGCCACTCATATACTTAAAGTCGGGAGAGGCAAGTTGAACGCAAACTCTTCCGATTTCTAGTTCGCTGTTTCCAAAGTGACCCATTGGAGGCATATGAACATTTTTTGCAAAGGCTTCGGGATTGTATTCTTTCCATTGTTCGAGTTGGCTTGTCCAAGCAAGTGGGCAAATTATATTGACATTTATTCCGTCTTTGCCCCATTCGGTGGCGGCAACGCGTGTAAGTCCGCGAATTCCTTCTTTTGCTGCGGCATATGCGCTTTGACCATAGTTTCCGAAAAGTCCCGCACCTGACGCAAAGTTAATTACCGAACCTTTGCTTTGTTTTAAATAAGGATAGCAAGCCTTCATATAATAAAATGCAGAATAAAGCCCCGAATACATAGCCAAATCAAATTGCTCGGTTGTGTGGTCGGCAAGTGTTACACCCGATGCAGAGGCTTGAGCGTTGTTGATAAGCACATCAATTCTTCCAAATTCTTTTATTGTTTGTTCTATAACAGATTTTACAACTTCTTCGTTGTTTGCACCCGCGTTTATATCAGCAGGGCAAGCTAAAACTTTAATTCCGTAAAGTTTTTCAAGTTCTTCTTTTGCATCTGCTAATTTTTTTTCATTTCTTCCGGTCAAAACCAAGTTTGCACCTTCTTTTGCATAGGCAATTGCAATGCCATAACCAATTGAGCCTGCTGAGCCGTCTTTAAGCGGGGTTGCTCTTCCTCCTCCTGTGATAATGGCAACCTTTCCTTTTAAAAATCCCATAATAACTCCTCTTTTTTAATTTTTAACATATTTAATATAGCAATACTGATTTGTTGTTGTCAAATAAGTTGGGCTTAAAGCATTAAAATTGAATTTACAATTTTGACTGATTATGTTAATATATGCTCATGAATATTCTTGAAAAATATTACCAAAAATTTAATGAAGACAAAAGGCTTTTGTCTAGACACGGACAGGTGGAGTTTGCGGTTAGCAAAAAATATATTGAAGAGGTCATTGGTTCCAGACGCGGACTTGACATTATTGATATCGGAGCGGGGACGGGAAGATATTCGGTGTATCTTGCCGAGGCAGGACATAATGTTACGGCTGTTGAAATTGTTAAAAAAAATGTAAGCCAAATCAAAATGAAGTCGCAAAAAGTTGTGGCAAAACAAGGAGATGCCAAAAAGTTGAAGTTCGCGGACGAAAGTTTTGATATTGCGCTTTTGTTTGGACCTGTTTATCACCTGTTTAGTCACGAAGACAAGCTTAAAGCAATTAATGAAGCCAAACGCGTGGTTAAAAAAGGCGGGCATATTCTTATTATGTATCTTATGAATGATTATGCCGTTATTACTTATGCGTTTAAAGAAGGCAATTTGAAAAAGGTGATAGAAGAAGGAAAACTTGATAAAAATTTTCAGTGCCGTACAATCGAAGAAGATTTGTATAGTTATGTGAGAGTGGAAGAGATAGACAAACTTGCAAAAGAAGCTGAGCTGGAAAGGGTAAAATTAATTGGTGTTGACGGAGCAACGGACTATATTAGACCGATAATAAACAAACTTGACCAAGAGGATTTTGAAACATTTATAAAGTATCAACTTAGTATTTGTGAAAGGTATGAACTTTTGGGTGCAAGTTCACATTGCTTGGATATTTTGAAAAAATAAAAGATAGCAAAATTTGCTATCTTTTTTTATAAGCTTCTGCCACCGTCTACCAAAATATTTGTGCCCGTAAGCCACTTTGCTTTTTGGCTTGAAAGATAATAAATTGCTTCTGCAACATCTTTCGGTTCTCCAAGTCCAAGTGGATATTCTTTTTCTTTTTTATTCAAAAACTCAGAGTATTGAGTTTGGTTCATAACGCCGTTATTTATGTGGAAGCCTGTGTTTACCACGCCCGGAGAGACTGCGTTTACTCTTATTTTGTATTTTGCAAGTTCTTTTGCCGTTACTTTTGTTACCATGTCTACCCCTGCTTTTGAAACCGAGTAGGCAATTGATGTTCCTCCGAGTTTTGCTGAGGTTGAGGAAATATTAACAATGCATGCATCTTTTGACTTTTTTAAAAGTGGCAACATTATTTTTGATACATAAAAATAGCAGGATAAATTTTGATTTATAACCTTATCCCAAGCCTCGATTTCCAAGCTTTCGAGCCCTCCCGGAATAATTGTTCCCGCATTATTTACGAGTACATCTATGTGCTTAAACTTTTTGCCGATTTCTTTTGCAACCTCTTCAAGTTGTTTTGCATTTGAAACATCTGCCTGCAAAAATGTTACGCGTTTTGCATTTTTGCCAAGTGCTTTTTTTGCTGATTCTTGTTTTTCGACGCTTCTTGATAAACTTATAACTGTTGCATCTTTTTCTTCACTTAAAAATAATTTTACGGTTTCGAGTCCAAAACCCGAAGTTCCGCCGGTTACAACGATAACTCTTTTCATAATAAAACTCCTTATAAAAATATTATAACACAAGTTTTTATTATTTGTAAATTTATTTATAAACAAAAACTGCCAAAGCGTTGAGGCAGCTTTTTATATTTAAAACTCAGGAATCCTTTCTAATTCTTGTTCATTTAAAGTCTTTGCGATTTCTTCTAGTTGGGTTTGAAGATCGGTCAAATCAAAAGGAACAAAGTTTTGTGATTTTTGATTTAACAAAGAGTTTGCCACCGAGTTGCAAAGTGCACAACCAATGCTTTTTGAAACACAGTCGCCGGCAGGAGATACAAGTGGGTGAGCGTTCCAATCATTGCCTCTTGCAAGGGGAACAACCGAGTGCTCTAATTCATAGCCCGAGTAGAGCATTGTTGTGGCAATATAAATAATATTATCTAAATTATAAACATAACATCTGTGATTATGCTTACAAAAATCCATAAGTTTTTGAGTGTTTATATTTTCCGAAAATAATTGTTCAAAAATTTTTTTATCGTTTGGAGTGATTTGTGCTTCGTTCATTTTGTGCAAAAGCATTCTCCAAATACTTTTTCCATATTTGAAAGTTTCATCAAAAGGAGAGAGAATGTTTAACGTGCTAATGTATGAGCTGGCTGTAAAAGTTGATAAAGAAACCATAAAAATTTGTTTTAAAATTAGTTTGCATTCGTCATAACTGTAACCAAAATTAAGCATTATATCTTTTAATTTGTTAGTTACACAGTTTATTATCTTGTCGCCATAGCAGTGTGAAAATACGGTTATTTGCCTTAGATTTTTGCAAGCGGTTTCTATATCTTGCCTTTGATTTCCGTTTAAAAGCAGTGGAAAGAAAAACTTTTCTGCCAGCATTTGTGCATTATTATCAAGGCTAGTTTCTGTTTCTATGCCTCTGTTGTAATTAACTGAAATTATATCTATATCTTCCGCAAAAGTACCTACAAGTGTGGTTGCAAGCCTTGCATAACCGTTGGCTAATTTGTTGTTATTTGTGCCCGTTCCGCCCAAAACAAGAAGTATTGGCTTTTGGGGCTTAAAGTTATTGAGGTCAATTTCTTTGTAGTGAAAGGGAATATCGCTGTTTTCTATTCTTTGACCGATAATAAAGTTTTTTGAATCTTGAGTTGACATTAATTTCTCCATAACAATATTATAGCACAATATTAGGCAAAATTAAATAGCGACTGTTTATTTTGCAAAAAATTTCATTGTTTTAACAATTTCTTCCTTTGCGTTTTTGCCACCCTTGTAGCCAAGTTCGTCAAAATGAAGAGCTTTCATACTTTCTTTTGGGTTTATATAGAACTTTTTGTTTAAGATTTGAGTCATGGTTTTTGAATAATCAAGCCCAGCTTCTTTGCCTTCGCTTTTTTGTTTTTTTGCCATACCGCGAGCACCCAAAGCACATAAAAATGCGGGAATCATAACAACTTTTCGTTTGTCGCCACAACCGTCAAGCATAAGTTTTAACAGTTCTTTAAATTCAATATTGTCTGTTGCAATAGGGTAAGCAACTGTGTTTTCGCCAAAAATCGCACAGGCAACCACAGCTTCTGCAACTCCAACTCTGTCAATAATGGCTGTTCCACCGCCTGATGGAAAAAATACACTGTTATATCCGTCAAAGTGAGACAAAAAGCTGTCTTTCCAAATCGGTGTTCTGCCCTCTGCAATGCCAAAGATATAAGGAAGTTCAAGATGACAAACAGAAAAGTTATTGTCTGCAAGTTTGTTTGTTTCATTTTGTTGCTCGGCTCTGCACCTAATGTATGGGTGATATTTTGCGAGTTTTCCTCCAAGCTTTTTGTTAAAGTATGCAAAGTAAGAGCTTAAAACAACTGCGTGAGGAATTCCGCTGTTTTTTGCACAAGTCAAAACCTTTACGGTTCCGTTTACCAATTTTTCATGAAAAAATTCATAGGCAGGTGCTGGTGGGGTGATTCGGTCGTCCGGACCCAGCGCATAGATAATTGCATCATAATTTTTGCCCGAAAAAAGTTTTGTTATCTCTTGCTCGCTTGCCTGAAACAAATCACAAAATTTTATGCCTATTTTTTTGTCTACAAAGTCAAGATTGTCTAATTCTTTTTCAAGTGCAATAATATCCACCTTAATATTTTTCTTTAAAAATTCTTCCGCTGCGGCATATCCCAAAAAGCCTGTTCCGCCTGCAATTATTACTTTTTTTATCTCTCTCATATTTCGTCAAAACTCCTTATTTTTAAAAATAAACAAATTTTTAATTATGTTCATTTTTATTTGATTTTTTGTTTATACTTATAATATAATAGATTTGATAGAAAAAATCAAGTGAGGAGAATATGAAAAAAATATTTATCGTAACAGGTGCCACAGGTTTTCTTGGAAACAATGTTATTAGAAAAATTATGGAAAAATATGAAGACACTGATTACGAAATCAGAGCACTTGCACACTCGGGAAGTCACAAAGAAGAAGCTCTTGAAGGTTTGAATTGTAAAATATATCAAGGAAATATTGCAGATATAAATTCTTTAAAAGAAATTTTTGAGGTTTCAAAAAGTTGCAATGTGATTGTTATTCACTGCGCGGCAGTTGTTTCCATTAAGGCAAAAAAGGATCCAATTATTTATAGCGTTAATGTTGAGGGAACAAAAAATATTGTTGAAAAAACTTTGGAAACAAAAGCAAAACTTGTTTATGTTAATTCTGTTCATGCGATTCCTGAAAAACCAAACAATGAAAAGATAACCGAAATCAGCGAGTTTGACCCTAAGAAAGTTAAGGGCGCTTATGCAAAAACAAAGGCAGAAGCAGCCAACTTTGTGCTTGACGCCGTTAAAACAAGAGACCTTGATGCTTGCATTGTTCACCCATCGGGCATGATTGGTCCAAACGATTTTGGAAAAACTCATTTAACAAAACTTATTGAAGACCTTGCTAATGGTGATTTCAGAGTTATGGTTGAGGGCGGTTACGATTTTGTTGATGTTCGTGATGTTGCAGATGCAATTGTTTCTGCTATTGAAAAGGGCAAAAAGGGAAATTGTTATATTTTATCAAACAAATATTGCTCAGTTAGAAATACCGCAGATATCGCTTGTGGATTTGTTGGTCTTAAAAAGATTAAATTTAAAATTCCTATGTGGGTTTGTAAATTTTTTGCACCTGTTTGTGAACTTTATTATAACATGAGAAAGATTCCGCCACTGTTTACAAAATTGTCTTTATATACAATTACTTCTAATGGAAATTTTAATAATTCAAAGGCTAAAAACGAACTTGGTTTTGATCCTAGGTCTATTAAAAAATCTATTGAAGATACTATTCTTTGGTTAAAAGATAAGGGGAGAGTTAAAGAAAAATTTGACGCTAAATTAGTTACTGCAAATAGCAAACAAAAAAGACTGCAAGTTTAGCAGTCTTTTTTTATGGTTAATATTATTTAAATCAGTTGTTTATGCATTATTTATTATGTTGTTTGTTTCGGTTAAAAGATTTTCAAAATCGTTGTTTGCTATAATTTTCATAAATTCCTTAAAACTAGCTCTCTGCGATTTCTTTTGCAAGCCCGATATATGTGTTTGGTGTAAGTGCTGTTAAAATGGCTTTGTCTGACTCGGGTATATTTAGGCTTTTTACAAAGTCATTGAGTTGTTGTTTTGAAAGTTCTTTGCCACGCGACAAACCTTTTAAAAGTTCATAAGCATTTTCTATTCCGTTTTTTCTAAGCACGGTTTGAACTGCCTCTGATAACACCACATAATTATTTTCAAGTTCTTCACTTATTAAAGCTTGATTGACTTCTAGTTTGTTTAATCCGACCAGCGTTTCTGAAATGCTGATTATGCTGTGTGCAAAAATAACTCCCAAATTTCTGAGTTTGCTGCTGTCGCTTAAATCTCTTTGCATTCTGGATACTTGAAGATTGTTGACAAGCGCGTCTATTAAGCCGTTTGAAAGTTCTGTGTTTGCCATTGAATTTTCGTGATTGATTGGGTTTACTTTGTGAGGCATAACGCTTGAACCGACTTCGCCTGTTTTTAGTTTTTCATAAAAATATCCGCGACTGATATACAGCCACATATCGCTATTTAAATCTTTTACTATATTGTTTATCAATTTTATATGGCTTAGTATTAAGCATAGCACATCATGAGATTCTATTTGAGTGGTTATAGGGTTGTATTGAATATTTAAACTTTCCACAAATTCTTTGCTGAGGTTTATCCAATCGATATTAGGGTAGGCGATAATATGACAATTATAGTTTCCGACAGCACCACTGCATTTTGCACAAACTTTTATTTGTTTTAAGGTGTTTAAAATATTGTTTATTCTGTATTCAAAAACTTTAAACTCTTTTCCAACAGTGGTTGGAGTTGCCGGTTGACCGTGTGTGTGCCCGAGTATTGCCGTGTTGCTGTATTTTTTTGAAAGTTCACCAAGCATGCTTACAAGGTTGTTTATGTTTTTAAAATAAACATCTTCAAGCGCTCCGCTTAAAATTAGTGCATAGCTTATGCTGTTTGTATCTTCACTTGTGAGCATAATATGCACAAAAGGATTAAGCTTGCTTAAATTAAGGCTGTTTAGTTTTTCTCTCAAAAAATATTCAACTGCCTTTACATCATGTTTGGTTTCGTTTTCTATTTCTTTTACGCGAAGAGCATCTGCTTTACAGAAACTTTCGGCAATTAAATTTATTTTATCTTTTTCGGTTTCGGAAATATTTTCATTTATAATTTTTTTCTCTGCCAAAAATAGAAGCCACTTTATTTCTGTAATTACTCTGAACTTGATTAGAGCATATTCACTGAAATAAGGAGAAAGTATTTGAGTTTTTTTTGCATATCTTCCGTCTATGGGTGATATATTAAAAATTTGCGACATATTACCTCACAATTATATTTTCTCTTCCTGCGCCTGTTCCTATAAACTTTATCGGAGTGCCGGTTAGTTCTTCAATTCTGCAAATATATTTTTTTGCATTTTCTGGAAGTTCTTCAAAGGTTTTGCAAGAAGATATATCGCCGAAATTTCCGTCAAATTCTTCATAAACAGCTTCTGAGTTATTTAAGAAATCAAGATTTGCTTTAAAATCAGTTGTGATTTTATTTTTATATTTGTATGCAACACAAAGCTTGATTTTGTCGAGTTTTTCGATTGTGTCTAGGTGGTTCATTGCTATTGCGGTTAAGCCGTTAACCATTATTGCATAGTTAAGAGCCACAAGGTCTAACCAACCGCAGCGTCTTGGTCTTTTGGTTGTTGTTCCGTATTCGTGACCAAGTTCTCGAATTTTGTTGCCGATTTCGTTTATTTGCTCGGTTACATAAGGGCCTTCGCCAACTCTTGAAGAATATGCTTTTATAACGCCGTAAACTTCGTCAATATATTTTGCTCCGATGCCCGTTCCGGTTGATACGCCTCCTATTGTTGGGTTAGAAGAGGTAACATAAGGATAGCTTCCGAAATCAATGTCCAGCAAAGTTGCCTGAGCGCCCTCGCACAAAATGTTTTCACCTTTTTTTATTGCTTTGTGAAGCATTGTTGTGGTGTCGCAAACATATTTTTTCAATTCTTTTGCATACTCTATGTATTCTTTGTAGATATCGGCAAATTTAAGTTTTGGCTGTTTATATGCTTTTAAGATTACATTTTTATTTGCAACATTTATTTTTAAAAGTTCTTTGAAATTTGAACCGATAAAATCTTCCATTCTGATTCCGCATCTTTCATATTTGTCGCAATAAGCTGGGCCGATTCCTCTTTTTGTTGTGCCGATTTTTCTACCTCCGCGAACTTCTTCCAAAAGTCCGTCAAGCACAATGTGATAAGGGAAGATAACATGTGCCTTTTCGCTTATATACAAATTGTTTACACTGTATCCGCTAGCTTTGAGGCTGTTTATTTCTTCCAGCAAAACCTTTGGGTCAATAACAACTCCGTTTCCCAAAATGGCTTTTATGTTTGTATTCAAAATTCCGCTTGGGAGTAGGTGAAAGGCAAACTTTTTGCCGTCTACTTCTATGGAGTGACCCGCATTGTTTCCTCCCGAAAACCTAACCGCATATTTTGCATCTTTTGACAAATAGTCAATAACTTTTCCTTTTCCTTCGTCGCCATAAAAAGCGCCGAGAACAACATTAACATTACTCATTTATTTTTACCCCTATTTTATTATAGCAAACCAAAATAGATAAGCATAGCAAATTTTTGTTTTTTTTGACAAAAAAAGTGCAAACCGGTTGCACTAATTTAATTTTATTTTGATTTTTGTTTGGCAGTTTCGGTTTAGTTTTTTGAAATTAAATTTTTTGTTTTTAAATAACTATTTTATGCTAAATACAAGTTTATAGCTCTATCTTTTCTATTTTAAAATCACAGTAATATTCTGCTGTTTTACCTTTAAATTTCAATACGCAATAATCCGGGTCGGTTTTGCCTTGCTTATAAAAAAGTTTATCCCAAAAACGCCAAACCTCGCTTTTTGTTTCTTGGTCGGTGCAAACTTGCATTTCGCCTGTTATTGAAACCCCTTGATATTTGAAAGTTCCTCGCTTATAAAAATAGACGCAAGCTTTTTTGTTTGCCAAATACTGTTTAACTTTGTTAGACGATGTGTTTGTAGTGAAATAAATTTCGTTTCCATCTATTTTGCATGGCGCAAGCATAGCACGAATTACGGGGAAGCCGTGTTCGTTTACGGAAGCTATAAATGCCATTTTTTGTTTTGAAATAAACTTAAAAATTTTTGTTTTATCCATAGTATATCCTCTTTATTAAATTACTGATAATATAGTAATATATTTAAGTAAGTGTTATTTTAAAGTTTTAACAATTGTTTTTATATCAATATTGTTTAATTACATTATATCAAAATCAAGGTAGTATTCAAAATTTTATAAACGTATTTTTAATTTTCTTAAAATGTCTTTTAGTTATTTAGAAATTAAATATTTTATTATGTTTTTATTTCTTACAATTATTAGTGGAGTGGGGTGAATAAAATAATTGCAAATTTATTTGTTTAATCAGCAAGTTCGGACTTCATTCTTGCCATTTTCATTATTTCTTTTCTGAGTTTGAATTTTTGCAAAACTAAAATATTATTGCAAAATTTTTCATTAAATAATTTAGAAAGTTTAGTTTGAGCTTGTTTATCACTTGATAAAATATAACTCTTGCCGTATTTTATACATATTACATTTAATAGCCATTCTTGATTTAGTGTATTAAAATAATTTTCTATATCTTTTTGTTTTTCTAAAACAGGTTGGATATTATAAACTGTAAGTTGCCCAAAGGTTTCAGGAAGCAGGCTTGATACATGTTCAATTTTTATATCATTTTTTATAGCATTTAAAACATTAAAATTAATTTGTTCTTGACAACATTCAAAATATTGCTTATCAAAAGTTTTAGATAAGTTGCCAATTTTTTGTAAAGCTTTATATGCGTCAATATCTCTTTTTGTTGTGATGTCGGACTTTAAATTTAATGTATTGTCTAAAATTGCGGCAATAAGCAATTTGCATAAATCAGTATCTAAAATGTTTAATTTGTTGTTATTTAAAATTTTTTCATAAATTACAGTTGCAACTGAACCTATAAATTCAATATTGTTTTCAACATTTTTATTTTGCCAATATTTTTCAAAGCCCGTATGGTGGTCAACAATTTCTATGATATTATTTTTATTTACTATTTTATCAAAAAAATCTGGATTTGATAAATCTATCAAAATAAATTTGTCTTCTTTTTTAGGTTTATAACCAGTGACAATTTTAAACCCCAGATTTTTTATAATGGTGCATACCGAAGCGTTTGTCGTTGCGCTTGATGCAAATATTGCTTGCTGCCCCAAGGCATTTAATAATTTAGCATAAGCAATTCCGCTTGCATAAGCATCAATATCAATATATTTTGCTCCCGAAGAAATTACAATCATATTATACTCCTTTTTAATAATATAACATTTCAAAAATAATTCCAACTAAAAAATATAATCCGATTAAAATCATAGTAGATATTATTTTTATTTAATGTAGAGGACTTAAATATAAACCAAACATTCAAATTTATAAAATAAAATTTGTTTAAAATTACATTTGAGATGGCTGAGAATCTT
>CAQFKO010000020.1 GCA_948787875.1 uncultured Eubacteriales bacterium | reverse complement strand
ATCTTTTTCTTTTCTTCCACTATTTCTCTTTCTCCTTTGTGTTTATTATTCCCTCTACTTCTCGTATGCATACTCTTCCTTATATTTATTATACCCCCCCCCCCCAGCTCTTTGGCAAGTGGTTTTGGACATAATTTTAAATATATTATATTTTATATAACATTTATTTTCTTTATTTATGACTTTTTGCTATTTTTTTATTTTTAAAGCTGTAAAAACCAAAAAAATTCTAGTTTTTGCAAACAATAAAATTTATTTTAATTTTCACAACAAAAAAGCACCAAACTCAAAATGTTTGATGCTCTAAACTATTAAAAATTTTTTATGGAGTAATCAAAAGTCCGTTATTGTTGCTGAAAGTTCCTGCATCATCAACAAACTTAAAATCTCCGAAAAACGCAATTCCCTTTGTCATTATATCGCCGAGAGCGTTAATAAACCCATTTGCGTCCATTTGCTCTTCTTTTGGAAAAATAAACTCTATTAAAAGGTTAATCAAAATCTCACTCTGCTCTTTTGTTCTGCCGTTTATTGCAATAGTTCCGTTGGCGCGCTCACCATCTGTGGACAAATCTATGTCATAGCTAACCGAAAAATAAAGCACGTCAGGAATAATCATGTTTAACAAAAATATAGGTGTGTTCATTTGTTTTGCGATTCGCTCTCTTATATCTTTGCTGTCTATTTTTACAATAAATTTTATGTTTGCCGCCAAATAGCCGTCATCTGATTTTTTGGTTTTGTCCGGCGTAATTATAAGTTCACGAACGGAAATATTGATAACATTAAGATAATTCAAATTAGGCAAATATTTTTCAAGCGCTCCGTTTTGAAGTAATTTATCACAAAGTGCAGCAAACTCACAATCGGTAAACTTTACGGGTTTATCGCCCTTATAATCTTCAAAACTTTCGTTCTCGCCCACCTTTATGGTTCCGTCTTTGTCTATGATATCATAGCCCGAAGCCTCTAACTTTGAAATTGCACTTGAAAAATCTTCGTTTGTATAAGGATTTTTAACAAGAGAGCTTTCTTTTGGCGATTTATAAAGCGATGCAACAACTCCAACAAGGTCGCCCATTCCGTTTATTCCATAAGTTGCAAAATATTTTGGAACTATTACTTTGTCAAGAAAAAAGAAGCCACCTGCAAAAATGGCTATGATTACGCTTAGGGTTATTAAAACCTTTGCCCAAATATTAGCGCGCTTTTTTTTCATTAAACAATGCTGCCTGTGATTGATGCTTTAAACAAAAAGAAAAGAACAATAGTCACAGCTATTACAAGTCCTATTAATTTCAAAATTGAAAACTTTCTTTTAAACATCAAGGCATCTCCTTAAAGTACTAGTCTTATTATATTTAATTTTTTTATAATTTGTCAAGGAAATAAAAGTTAGGACGGATTAAAAATTATTTGAACAACAATGTCTGTTGTTCCGTCTATTTTTACATTTTCGCTGATATCGCGCCCCGCAATAACAAGCACCTTTTCGCCACTTGCAAGAACCGGCAAATTGTCACGCTCTTCCAAATTGACTTTTTCGTCCGTAAAATAATCACTGAGCGACTTTGTTCCCGTTCCAAGCATTGCAAACTTGTCGCCAACCTTTCGCATTCTCCAAACGCTGTCTGTCGGAATTTTGTTATAATCCACATAAAGCGTTCCGTTGCCGTAAACAACATCATAAGAAGATATGATTTTTGTTTCAATGTTTCCATAGCCCTCAACAAAAACGCTTCCGATAACAAAACCTTGTTGGTCGCTCTCTTCCTTTTTTGCCAATTTTTTAAATAACTTTATGCCCTCATAAACCCTTCTTGCAACGGATTTATGTGGCAAATCAATGCAAGTATTTACATTTTTTGTTATAAGTTCGTTTAACATATCATAATGCTTTTGTTCAATGTCCGCAAAAATTTCAATCTTTTCAAATGCCGACTTTAAATATTTTCTGATTAAAATTTTATCGGTCTCAAAAACTTTTGCACTTATTGTTACACCATCTTTATTTTCTTGAACAAGGTCAAAATTTAATTGTTTTTCAATAAAGTCATCTGCTTCTTTGCACTTTTTTGAAAAAGCACAAATGGCGTCAACAGCAGAGGGATATACTTTTTCTATCTGCGGAATAACAATATTTCTAAGATAATTTCTTGTGCAATCATTTTCACTATTTGAACTATCAACAACAAATTTTATTCCACTTTCTTTAACAATATTTTCAATCTCGCATTTTTTTAAATTTATAAGTGGTCTGAAAACTTTTCCGCTTTCGCTCATTCCAACAGCTCCCGAAACTCCACAACCTCTGAAAATATGCATTAGCACAGTTTCGGCTTGGTCGTTTTTATGGTGAGCCAAAAAAAGCTTGTTAAGTTTGTCTTTTTTCATAACAGCATTAATGGCATCATATCTTGCTTGCCTTGCTGCTTCTTCCAAAGTATACTTTTTGTTTTCCTGAATCTCTTTTACATTAATTGAACAAATTTCATAATCAATTTTTTTCTTTTTGCAAAAGTCAGCAACAAACTTGCTGTCTGCATCACTTTCCAGCCCTCGTAAGTTGTGATTAACATTAACAACTTTTAAATAAAAAGGCACTCTTTTTTGTTTGTCAAGAAGTGCCCACAGCAAAAGCATAGAGTCTGCCCCACCACTGACCCCAACTGCAATTCTGTCATTAACAGAAACAATTTCATCACTAATCAAATATTCTAACATAATTCACCTAATATTATATTAGACTATTTATTTTAATTTTTCAATAAATTTATGCCTATAATTGTCATATCATCAATATGTTTTTGATTTGAAGCCAAAGAATCCGCAACAATATCATCAAGATACTTTTGCATATTATAAATTTTTGAATCATTAATAAAGCATTTAAACTGAGTAGGACTCGGAAAAGAATCAACCACTCCGTCACTTGCCAAAAACAACATATCGCCTGCGGAGATTTGTTTCTTTATTATGGTAGGTTTTAAGTTTTGAACAATCCCGATAGGCAAACTATCACAAGAAATAAGTTCGGCGGTGTTGTTATGCTTTATTACAGAAACACTAGAACCAAGTTTTATAAAAGTTGCCTGTCCTGCATCAAGGTCAATAACAAGAGCATCAAGGGTAGTAAAGTTGTCAAGCCCCGCAGGGAGCAAAAGTTTGTTGACCGACTCTAAAATAAGTTTGTCGTCAAGCCCAACTTGAAACATTGAACGAATCAACGAAAGCACCATGCTCGAAATATGGTTTGCCCCCTCGCCGTGCCCCATACCATCACAAATAGCAACAAAATATTTGTTTTCGGTAAGTTTTGAAATAACCATGCTATCGCCGTTTTTGTTTTCTTTTGCTTTGCTTGAAACCGAAAAGTTAGCCGAAATTTTAGGAAGCGGAATAAATGTTGCAAGACTAAGCCCCGAAAGTTCCAAGTGCTTTGCCTCTTTAATCTTCACAAGATTTTTTGTAACTTTAAAGATAATATCAACAACTTCTTTTTTTGCGACTTGCTCGTTTGTCAAAACAATGCTGATGCTCTCTATTCCAAACTCGTTTTCAAGAATAACAACTTCTTTTGCATCAACCAAGCCATTCATTAGCCTATCTTTCAATATTTTAGACAACCTTTCGTTTACTCTTACCGGCGAACTTAAATTTCTTGAAAAGTTTGCAAAAATATCCGAAAAATTTCCAAGTTCGTTGCTGATTACAAGTTTGCTCATATCTTCGTTTTTAACCGCCACTTCATAAGAATGAAACATCTTTGCAGTTTGATTTATTTCGCTTACAACAATTCCCGACTTTGAACAATATGCTTGAATGCCATTAGACAAATCGTCTTGTTCTATTTTTTCATTGTCAATGGCTTTTCGCATCAAATTTTCAAACAAAGCTCGCTTGTTAATGTTTTCATAAAAACAACTCTTAAAGTTTTCACAGCCCGAACAACACTTATTAATAACATCTCCCGCAAGCTCAATGCCCGCCTTTTCTCTGTTAATCTTTCCCACAACCAAAAACTTAAACTCTTTTTGCATATCTCTGAAAGTTTCAGCCATAAGACTAAGCCTTGTTTTTATGTCTGCAATTTTTCTGTTGTCAAGCTCACTTAAAATAAAGTTAAGTGCATCACTTTCAAATAAACAAGAAAGCTTAACAATATATTTGTTTGGAATAACAGCAAATGCAAAAACCGCAAAAGCCAAAGAAATTAAAGAAAAAACATCAAATAATTTGAAAATAATCGCAAAAATTGAAAATAAACACAAACAAATTGCCGCATAAACATATTTGCTAAGTGACTTAACTTCCAACATTATCAATGCCGAAACCGAAATTAATATCAAATATAACACATTGCCCGTGGCTAAAAGCGAGCCCACTGCAAGTGTTATGCACGCAGCAAAATATTTTTCCGCAGGCAGAAGTTTGCAAAGCACAATAACAGGAAATAGTGCAAAGAAAAGCCCGATATAATTTTCCAAAAATTCAAAACTAAACAGTCCAATACTAACAAGCAATGCCATAACAGAAAAAACCAAATAGTCGGTGTGACTGAACTTAAACAAAACGTGCTTGCCTTTAAATGCAACAAAGAATTTTTGAAAAAACAAAACAAGCACAATTTGCACAACCAAACACACCGCAAAGTGCCAAAGTGCCGTCAAACTTGTTAAGCTATAATATAAGTAAAGCACATTAGACAAACTTACAAATATCAAACACAAAAGCCACTTTCTTTTTATCTTTATCATTTCTTTTGCAAAGTAAAACAGCGTTAAAAACACGACTTCGTATATTGCAATAAACAATCCTTGAATCACATTAAAGGTATAAATTTTTGAAACTGCATAAGCGGTTGTTACAACAAAAATGTTTCCGCCCAAAAGAAGTCTTAAAAAGGCAAAAGGAAGTCCTGCCGGACTTAAAAAACCAAACAGATTGATTTTTGAAAGAACCAGCTGAAATAAAACATAAATTAGCTCTGTGGCTATTTTTTTAAGCAAAGATTTGTTCACAAAAATATCATAGCTTTTATTAAATTAATTTTGTTACAAGTAAAATGAAACAAAAAATAAAATATTGTCCAAAAATGCTATTTTTGTTTTTATTTTGCGGACTGAACTTTTTTGCTATGATTTAAAAAACTTTTCTATCAATATTTTCAAAATTTCAACGGCATTATAACTCGCCCCACGCCTAAGGTTGTCTGCAACTATAAAAAATGCAAGTTCATGCTTTCCCGAATTTCTTATTCTGCACACCTTTGTAATATTTTCTCCCGCACATTTGGTAGGAAGCGAAACGGTTTCGGAATCAACTTTTATATAATCACATTCAAGTGCCTCTTTGGCATACTTAGCCAAAACCTTTTCTTCAAACTGAACAAACACGCTTTCTCCGTGACAAAAGCAAATGGGAACTCTTACCGTTGTGGCACAAAGGTCAATATGCTGTCCCAAAATTTTGCTTGTTTCAAACATAATTTTATCTTCTTCCGTGCAATAGCCAAACTCCTCGAATTCTCCGATATGCGCAATAACATTGTTTGTTATGCCCTCGGTTATCATAAAGTTTGTTTGGTTTTTAAAATCCAAAATCGCTTCTGTTCCCGCACCGCTCACAGACTGATAAGTGCTGACAACCACTTTTTTTATTGAAGAAAGCTTTGTAAGTTTGTCCAAAACCAACACAAGTTCAATTGTAGAACAATTGGGATTTGCAATAATTTTTGACTTTCCGTCAAGTTTTGAAGAATTGATTTCTGGAACCACCAAGGGCACATCAACATCTCGCCTAAAAGCATTGGAGTTATCAATAACATACGCTCCGTTATCGGCAAAATGTTTTGCATACTCTTTGCTGACATCGTCACCCGCAGACATCATAACAAAATCAAATTTTTGTGTTTTTGCGTTCTGGTCTAAAAGTGTTAGCAATTCTATATTTTTTCCCACCCTTACCAAACCTCCCGCACTTAAACAAGAAACGTAAAGAGTTATATCAAACAACTCCAACATATTTTCTTCTTCCAAAACCTTTAACATACTTTGCCCCACAAGACCGCTCGCTCCCACAATCGCAAGTTTAAATCTATTCATAATTCCTCCTAATTAATATATTTTATTCATATAATTTTTTTCTTGTACCACTGCTCAAAACTCAGCATAAAATAAAACTATGAGGATATTAAAATTTGGTGGAAAAAGTTTAGCCAGCTTAGAAAAAATGCAAAAAATATGCAAATATATAAAAAAAATATATAAAAATGATAAAAAAATAGTGGTAATTGTCAGCGCTATGGGCAACTCAACAGATTCTTTGATAGAATTATCAAAAGAGTTTGGAGGAGAAAAAATCAGCAAAAGAGAGCTGGCGGTTTTGCTTTCTACGGGAGAAACAAAATCCAGCAGTCTTTTTGCCATGCTTTTATCAAATCTAAATGTACCCGCAAAAAGCTTTCAAGGATACCAGCTTCAAACCACAACTTATGGAGGTTATGAAAGCGGACGAATTGCATATATAAACAAAAGCATTATAGATAATTGCATAAACAATGAAACGGTTGCGGTAATCGCAGGATTTCAGGGCATAAACAGAAACGGCGAAATCACAACGCTTGGCAGAGGAGGTTCAGACACCACCGCTGCGGCAATCGGCGTGCTCTATGACGAAAAAGTTGAAATATATTCAGATTTTGACGGAGTGTTTGCGGGTGATCCAAAAGAATATAACTTTAAAAAGCTTAAACAAATTGACTTTAATAGTATGCTGAATTTGGCTGAGGGTGGAGCAAAGGTTATTGACGGAAGAGCAACAAGCCTTGCAAAAGATTTTGAAATTGAACTGATTTCAAAATCTTCGAGCGAACCAGAAAAGTGCGGAACAGTAATCTCTGCCATAGAAAAAGATATAATTTCGCTCGCAGTAATCGACAGACTTACCCAAATAACCATTGTTGTAACCAACCCCGAAAGAGTGGAAAAAGTTATAAAAAATGTAATTTTGTGTTTAGATAAAACCAAATTCTACAATTTTTCTGCAAACTTAAATAAAATAACTTTTTTGATAGACAGCTCTACCAAAACCAAAACTCTTAGCAATCTTTCAAAAAAACTTAATCTTATAAAAAAATAGTGAAGCTCACCGCTTCCCTTTTTATTTAATGAAACCTAATTAAAAAAAATTATTTATTTTAAAAAATTGCTTGACAATTGAGTAACTATTCAACTATTATTGATATATTAGTTGAGTAATTGTTCAACTATTTTATTTTTTTTTGCATATTATATAATAAATAAAATTCAATAATAAGGAGAAAAAGTTATGACAAAAAACGGATATTATTGTGACTGCAATATTATTCATGCAAATATTGTTAAAGATGTGGAAAAGCAAATGTTAGATAAAAACAGCTTTTTGCAAATTTCAAAATTTTTTAAAGCACTCGGTGACGAAACTCGCATAAAAATTATGTGGGCACTTCTTAAAAATGAAATGTGTGTTTGTGACCTTGCAAATCTTTTGAGCATGACCAAGTCGGCAATTTCACACCAACTTCGTGAGCTCAGAATGGCAAAGCTCGTCAATTTCAAAAAGAACGGAAAAACCGTTTATTACTCTGTTGCAGACAAGCATGTTGCCAACTTTTTGATTAATGCATGCGAGCATGTTAAGGAGTAAATATGGAAAAAAAGGAAAAATTTTTAATTGCAAGAATGATACTGTCAGCAGTGCTTTTTGTGCTTTCGTTTTTTGATTTTTTGGGTAGTCTCGGAAAGTTAATAACTTTAATAGTCGCATTTATAATAATTGCCTACGACATCTTTTTTGAACTCGTTATCGGAATATTTAAAAAAGAATTTGAAAGTGAAAAGTTTTTGATGTTATTAGCAAGTATCGGAGCATTCGCGATAAACGAAGCTCACGAAGCAGTTGCCGTTATGCTTTTGTATCAGCTTGGTGAATTTTTGCAAGACCTTGCTGTTGAAAAAAGCAAAAATTCTATTGTTAAGCTTATGGACATCAGACCCGATTTTGCAAGGCTGGTAAAAGAAAACAACCAAGAACTTGTTAACCCTAACAAAGTTAACATCGGAGAAATTATTTGTGTTTTGGCGGGAGAAAAAATCGCTTTGGACGGAATTATTGTTGACGGAAGTTCTTCCCTTGACACCTCTGCCCTTACGGGTGAAAGCTTGCCGAAAGAAGTCAAAACAAGTGATGAGGTTTTGTCGGGTTCGATTAATTTAACTTCTACCATTTTTGTCAAAGTAACCAAAGTTTATGAAGAATCCACTGTTTCAAAAATTATAAAACTTGTGGAAGAAAGTGAAAACTCAAAAGCAAAATCCGAAAACTTTATAAAAAAATTTGCAAAAATCTATACACCTGTGGTAGTTGCAATAGCCACAATTTTGGCAGTTTTGCCACCACTTATTTTGGGCGTAGATTGGCTGACTTGGATTAGCCGAGCATTGATGCTTCTTGTAATTTCTTGCCCATGCGCTTTGGTAATTTCCATTCCCCTTTCCTTTTTTACAGGAATAGGCGGAGCTTCAAAAAATGGCATTTTAATAAAAGGCGCAAATCATATTGAAACACTTGCAAACGCAAAAACCATTGCATTTGATAAAACAGGAACGCTCACAAAAGGTAATTTTTCTGTTTGCGCCATTCACCCAAACAAAATAAAAGATTCTGAACTTATTAAACTTGCGGCACTTGCAGAAAGCGAATCCAACCACCCAATTGCATTATCTCTTAAAGCAAATTACAAAAAAACAACAAACTCAAACCTTATTAAGCACACCGAAACGCTTGCAGGACTTGGAGTAAAAGCAACAATAAACAAAGACGAAGTTTTGGTTGGAAACTTTAAACTTATGCAAAAATATAATATTGCCTGCGAAAAGCAAACTTCAAGCAATGCAATAGTTTATGTTTCAAAAAATAATATATTTGTGGGTTGGATTGAAATTGCGGACACAATTAAGCCAACTTCAACCTCAGCAATAACAAGCTTAAAACAACTTGGCATAAACAGACTTGCGATATTGTCGGGAGATAAAACCGAAAATACTCAAAAAGTGGCAAACGAGCTTTTTATAAATGAATATTATGCTGAACTTTTGCCAGAAGACAAAGCCAAAATTTTTACGCAAATAAAATCCGAAACAAAAGGAAGCACTCTTTTTGTGGGCGACGGAATAAATGATGCTCCCGTTTTAAAACTTGCCGACGCAGGAATCGCAATGGGGGCGCTTGGAAGCGACGTTGCAATTGAAGCCGCAGATGTTGCATTAATGGACGACTCACCGCAAAAAATTGCTGACGCCATAAAAATTTCACGCAAAACAATGAGACTTGTTAAACAAAACATTATCTTTACAATTTCTTTTAAAATATTAATGCTTGCACTTGGTGCGTTCGGAATAGCAAGTATGTGGCTCGCACTTTTTGCAGATGTAGGGGTGTCATTACTTGCTGTGTTAAACAGTTTAAGAGCTCTTAAACTAAAAAAATAAAATTTTCACATAAAAAAAATCCATACAAATTGTATGGATTTTTATTTTATTTAATTTCAACAACCTCGTAGCCTGATTCTTTTATTGCAGAAATTATTTCACTGTCTTGCACCTCTTTGTTGCAAACAACGGTTGCACTTTTGTTTTCTAAACTAACATTAACTGAGATTATGCCGTCAATTTTTTTAAGTGCACTCTCAACATGATTTACACAATGTCCGCACATCATGCCTTCTATTAAAATTTCTTTATTCATTTCAATTTCCCTCACTTTTTGATTACTTTCAATATTTTTTGATTTTAATTCTTTATTTTTTGCAATTTTTATTTTAGGTTTAAACAAATTTATTCTAAGCGCATTTAACACCACACAAACCGAACTAAGACTCATTGCCAACGAGGCAAGCATTGGGCTGAGTGCAATTCCCAATATCGGAACAAGCACACCCGCCGCAATGGGAATACCCACAGCGTTGTAAAAAAATGCCCAAAATAAATTCATTTTTATGTTATTTAGAGTAGCCCTCGACAACAATATTGCACTCACCAAGTTATTAAGCGCACCACCCGTAAGAACAATATCAGCAGACTCAATGGCAATATCCGTTCCGTTGCTTACCGCAATTCCAATATCCGCCAATGCCAGCGCAGGAGAATCATTTATGCCGTCACCCACCATGGCAACAACCTCTCCTCTTTCTTGAAGGCTTTTAACAAACTGTTGTTTTTGCGTAGGAAGAACCTCTGCCACAACATCGACAATGCCCAGCTGCTTTGCAATTGCATTTGCCGCAAGTTTGTTATCACCCGTAAGCATAACCACTTTAAGCCCCAAACTTTGAAGCTTTTTAATTGCCTCAATTGTTCCGTCTTTAATTTTGTCCGCAATCGCAACTATGCCGATAAGGCTTTTTTCTTTTACAAAAACAATAGCAGTTTTTTCTTGCTTTTCAAGGGCTTCGAGTTTTTCTTTTACAAAATCTTTTTGCTCTTTTAAAAGCATATCTTTAGCAAATTCAAAATTTCCCGCAAAACACTTTTTGCCATTAATGCTGGCTTTAACACCTCTTCCCGATATTTCTTCAAAGTTTTTAACTTCATATTCTTGGCTTAAAGTTACGGCATCTTTTATTGATTTTGCAATCAAATGATTGCTTCCGCTCTCAATCGCGTCAATCTCAGAAATCATTTTTTCTTCACTGTAATTTTTATCAAAAACAATAATATCGGTTACTAACGGCTTGCCTTCGGTTATTGTTCCCGTTTTGTCCAAAACAACGGTTGTAATTTTGCTTAGCCTCTCCAACGCTTCTGCCGACTTGGTCAAAATTCCAAGACTTGCAGCCTTTCCCGTTGCAACCATAATCGCCACAGGCGTAGCTAATCCCAACGCACAAGGACAAGATATTACAAGCACAGAAACTGCATAAGTCAGTGCCGCGCCCACATTTTGTGTTGCTATTATCCAAACAAAAAATGTCAAAACCGAAATTGCCATAACTATTGGAACAAACACACCGCTGACTTTGTCTGCGATTCTTGCAATCGGAGCTTTTGAATTTCCCGCCTCGTCAACCATTTTTATTATTTCGGAAAGCGTTGTATCTTCGCCCACCTTTGTCGCTCTAAATTTAAAAGTTCCATTTTCGCAAATCGTGGCAGATATAACATTTTCTCCCACACATTTTTTTATAGGAACAGACTCACCCGTTATTGCCGATTGATTAACTAACCCCTCGCCTTCTATTATCTCACCGTCAACAGGAATAGTGTCGCCGTTTTTTATAACAACAATATCTCCAACGGCAATCTTTTCGGTTTCTGTAACAATTTCTTTTCCGTCTTTTAAAATCGTTGCGGTTTTTGGTGAAAGATTAATCAACTTTTCAATAGCAGAAGAGGTTTTTTGCTTTGCTTTTGCTTCAAAATATTTCCCCAAAGAAACAAGTGTCAAAATTGTTGCAGCAGATTCAAAATACAAAGAATGCATCAAGCTATGCACCTCGTCAAGCCTTCCGTGACCCAAGTTATATGCCATAACAAAGGTTATCACAATTCCGTAAAGATAAGCCGCCAAAGAACCTGTGGCTACCAAACTGTCCATATTGGGCGCTATGTGAAACAAAGCTTTAAAGCCCGAAATAAAAAACTTTTTGTTTAAAACAAGCACCGCAGTGGTGATCCCCAACTGCGCAAGCACCAAAATCAAAGCGTTTTCCGCACCGCTAAAAAACCAAAATGTCGGCAATCCAATCATTGGACCCATTGCAATATATAAAAGCGGTATAAGCAACAAAACAGACACTATTATTCGATTTCTCTCTGCCTTGATTTCATGAGCTTGCTTATTATAAAATTCCTGTTTTTTGTTTGAGGAGGTGTTTTTCAGATTTTTGCCATTGCCCTCGCTTTTTTCACCGCTAACACTTGCCCCATAACCAACCGCCTCAACAGCATTAATAATACATTCCGAATTTGTTTCGTTTTCGTCAAAAGTTACTTTCATGCTATTAGACAAAAGATTAACCGTGGCACACTTAACACCGTTTTGTTTTCCCACAGCCCTTTCAACATTTCGCTCACACGCAGCACATGTCATACCCGTTATGTCAAATTTTTTTTCAATCATGAGCTATCCTTTATTTCATAGTTTTTAAAATAAACATGGTTTCTTCAACAACATTTTCGTCATCTGCCTTGATTTTTTCTGAAACACAAGTTTCAAAATGCTCTTTAAAAACCACCAATGAAGCTGAATGTATTGCCTTTTCACAAGCAGAAAGCTGTGTTATAATGTCAATGCAATATCTATTTTCTTCAATCATATTCTTTACGCCGTTAAGTTGCCCTATAATTCTGTTTAACCTGCCTTGCAAAAGTTTAATATTTTCCGCAGTTCTTTCTTGATGCTTAAACTTTTTGTTCTCTTGCAATTCGTTATTCTTTTTTTTCATTAATTACTCCTTATACCCTATTGGGTACTTATATACTATGACAAATATTATATTATTGTCAAACAAATATATTAATAATTGTCAAAATATTATTTTTTTACAACAAAAGCCCCTTTTGCACCAAAAAAAATTTTAAAAAAATATTGAATTTGAAAAAAAATAATGCTATAATGAAAGAGTATAAAAAAAGGAGTTACTATGAATCAAGATAAATCATACTCTGTTCTTAGCGAAAAATTGGATTATTACAGTGCCGATTTGGCAGAACTAATCAGCATTGACCTTTCTACTGCTGCATTTTCGGAATTGGCAGTGGAAGTTTTAAGAACCTTTGCAAGTTTTAAAGATATGTTAGACAGTGTAAGTGAAAATTTTGCAGCATTGTCTAAAAATGATAAAAAGGCAATAACCCTAAGACTTAATTGTCACAAAAGCATGATAAAAACTTTTTTTGATAAGGCAGAAGAAAGAATAAAAAATATTGAAGTTCTTGGCGAACTTACAAGAAAAGATCGTCCGTTTGCTGTTGAGGTGTTAAACAACTTAAACTATTACAAATGCTATTTGGAAGAGCCTGTTGAATCGCTTTTAAACACCACCCGCACACCAAACCAATCTCAACCGGGTGAAGACCAATAAAAGCCAATTATTTGGCTTTTTATTTTTTTATAAATATTTTTGAAAACCTTGCAAATAATATTAGCAAGGGAAAAAGCTTATGGTATTTAAAATATTATGTTGCATACTTTTATTATTTGGAGGAACTATGGAAAACAAATCTTTTGACACAATAACAGGCTATTTTGACAGCTGTGCTTGCATTGTTGTTTATGACGATGGACAAAAAACCACTTTTAACAAAGGCGACCAAAAATACGAAGAAGTTTTGGGGGCTTTAAAACACATCACAAACGGGGCTTATGATATGCCGGCTTTTGGCGTAAGCCTTGACAAAGAAACAAGAAAATCTTTAAACTCAGGGTTTTGGATTGAGCTTGTTTATGAAAGCGAACAAGAGTATAATGGAATGCCATTTAGTTCGTTGCTGATTGAAATTAACAAAGATTACAGCGGTTTTAACCTAATTAGGCAAGTAAACGGAAAATATGAAGGCAGATGTTTTTATTTGCAACTTCAAGAAAACATGGAGCAACTCTTTAACACTGTTGAAAACATCTCCAAAAATAAATAAAATATTATTTAGGCAGAGCACATCAGCTCTGTTTTTTTGTGCCAAAAACGCAAAATTGCAATAACAATTTTCAAAACCCCCCTTTACTCTATTGAATTGGTATGTTATAATACGAATATGAATAACTCACAAGATTCAAAAAGACAATTGAAAGTTATTGAAGGCATTGAAGAAATAAAAATTATGTGCCACCCTTTTTTCAGTGAACTGAAAAAAAGTTATGGTGACAAAGTAAACCACGACAATATTGCAAAAGACTTTCAAAAACTTATTAATATAGAGAATTATATCAAATTTTTGGAAGAAAAACACGGGCTAAGCGGAATGCTTTCTACCAGCCAATTATTTAAAATTGACGAAGATTTGTTTGACTTTATGATTGACCTTTATGGCTATAATTCCTTGCCTACCGTTTTAAATAAGGAAGACTATGAAAAATTGAAAAATAACAGGCTGGCAATATATTCAAACAAAGAAAATGTTTTGGTAGAATTTGACGAAGAATATTACAGAGGTTCACCAAAACTAATCTATCACGCAAATGTTATGTGTGACTATGACTATTTTCACGGAACGGGCGTAAACTCTAACGGACTTTATGCCGCTCCGAAATTTATTGAAGCAAAGCAATATGCAAATACCCTTTCTTATTCAAAAGAGGAAGAACCGATAATAAGGTTTAAAATCAATACAAAAAAAATTATTGAAGATTGGGAAATTTTTAAACTTTTAAACAGTGTCTTTTCTTATATAACCATGCCAATACTAAGCAACAAACAAACAGAAGCAAGGCTTTTGGCGCTTAACTATTTTGCAGACAGTTTGAGCCCTGCCGACAAACACAACTTTATAGAATTGTTTAAATCAGATTTCGGGCTACTTGCAACCTACCTTGACTATGACTGTATAAGTTTTTCTGTGGGGCAAGCAATTTGCATCTTAAACCGCGGAATAATGAACTTTGAACAAAATGAATTTGACAGAGTTTGCAATCAAACAAAAATCTATAAAGACGGACAGATTGACCACAAACTAAAATCAATTAACAATTTTAAATTCGAAAAATAAATTTGGAAAAACCTATGAAAAACAAAACTAATGAAAGCACCAATAATTACAGTGCAGAAGCTTTTAGCGACATTCAAAAGCTTCAATTTGTTCATGGCTATATTTATTATCTTATCAGCGAAGGAATTATTCCAAATTCAAAAGAAGAGCTTGAAAATTATTTTAAAACAAACCATTTATACAACAAAGAAGCCGACATAATATTTCAATACATTTCGGATATTTATGGTTATAGCGCATTTCCTCAGGTTTTGTCTTCAAACAAATACAATGAAAGCGGTTTCAAAGAATATTATCGCGGATTTAAAGACATCAGTCACATTGTCAATGCTATTGCGGAATATAACAGACATTATGGCTGGGGCATGGCAAGTAGCGGAATGCATTGTGCAGATAATTTTGAGCAAGCACTTAACTATACCTCAACTTCTTCAAACCTTTATGGTGATAAAAATAATGTGCTTAAATTCAAACTTGGCACAAACAAAATTATTTCAATAAAAAAATTGCAAAATGATTTTACGAATGCTTACTTTAAAACCCAAAAAGAAGTTGAACACAAACAAAAAATGAAAACCCTAATTAATTTTTTGGACACGGTTCAATTTGACCCCATCTTTGACACCGAACTTTATGTTGAAATGTTTTCAAAAGATGCCGGAAAGCTTGGCATAATTTTGGGCTATGATGCAATTGACACAAAAAATTGGCATTCGGTAACAATTTTGAACCGAAGCAAAATGCTTATTTCCGAACCGGAATATAACCGAATTATGAATGCTTCAAACAATTTTGACAAACAAATATCAAGCTGCGATAATAACAATCAACCGCAAAACTAAGGAGAACAATGAACACATCACAAAACAAAAATGAGCAATTTGAATTTACCGACATGGAAAAATTGTTTTATATTTTGGGCTACATAACTTTAAATGTTAACGAAGGAATACTCCCTTCCGACAAAATTGAATTAAAAAATACTATTTCAACTTTTAAATATGATAAAAGCGACGCAGATTTGATTTACAAATATATAAGTGACATTTATCAAAAAGTGGGTTGCCCGAAAGTAGTTTCAGACAAAGACTATAAAAAACTTCAAAGGCTAGAACTATACAGAAGTGCGGACAGTTATGACCACCTTGCAAGCACCCTCACAGATTTCAACACCCACTATGGTTGGGGCTTTGCCGCAAACGGCTTATATTTTGATACAAACAAATTAAGGGCTTCAAAATATCATTTGCCAATATCAAAATATAATGACCAAACCGCAAAACAAGAAAGTTTTAATAAAGTTTTAACCGCAAAATTAAACAGCAACAAAATTTTAAACGCAACTTATCTTAAATTCGAGTTTTTAAATTCGCTTAACGGCAAACTAACTGCAAACGAACTTATTCGCGACAAAATGATAACTTTGACTGCATTTTTAAGTTCAATACATTACGACAAAATTTTTGACGAAGAACTTTTTGTGCATATGCTTTTAACTGACCCCGCAAAACTAGCAATCATTCTTGGTCTTGATGCTATTAAAGTCAAAGAAACATATTCTCCCATTTCAATAGTTGTTGTAAACCGCTCAAAACTTGCCGTTTCAAAATCGGAATATACAAGAATTTGCGACAACTCAACCAAATACAAAGAGTTTTCTGAAATCATACAAAGTCAACCAAATTAAAAATTTTCAATGTAAGTCAAACTTTTAATTGTAAATTTTATCAATATAAAAAAAACAAAAAAATTTAAAAATTTTAGTAAATATATATTGCATTTGAGCATAAAATTTTGTATAATGGGTTTTATGTTTGGTAAAAGAAAAAATATGAAAAATAACGAAATAAAGCAAGAAGAAACTGTAAACAATGACCAAGAATACTTGGTCAAAATTTTTGATTACACAAAATTTATTTGGAACAAACTCTCTAAGGTTGAAGGCGACTATGAGCATATTGATATCAACTCAAATGATGCCGACGAAATTTATAAATACATGATTGCACTTGCAGGTTTCGACGGCTTTCCGCAAGTATATTCCGACAAAAGATTTAACTGTTTTGTAACAAAATGTTTGTATCGTGGCGTAGAAGATATAAAACACGCACAAAACCTTTTGTGCGACCATGACTATCACCACGGAAGAGGCTACACAAACGGAATATTCACAGCGATAAGAAAAGACGATGCCTTGCAATATACATACAACAAAGAACCTTATGACGACTTTTCGGCAGATTCAAGAGTTCCGCAAAATGTTATAACCTTAAAACTTAAAAATCCAAACCCAATTTATTACAGCCTTTTGGAAACCTTTGCAAACGAAATAAGGTCAGGAAATTTCCTTGGAATAGAACGTGAAACAAAAAACAAACTTACAAACTTTGTAAATTTTGTTAATAGCATTGAAAATGACGAAGAATGTTTGAGATTTTTAAATATATTCTTGCAAGACCTTTCAAAACTTGCAATTTATCTTGGCTATGACTCTATTATAGATAACAAAGGTTATATCATTTTAGACCGAAGCAAAATAGTTGTTTCTCAATCTGAATTAGACAGAATCAAAAATGGCGGGGAATTTTCAAAGCCGGAATTAGTATAAAAATAAACAAAAAAATAAGCCGCATTTGGCTTATTTTTTATTTTAAATCAATTGTTTGACCATAATCAAGCAAAACATATTCAATGCCCTGCTCTTTCATTTGAGCATCAAGATATTCCAAATTTTTTGGAAACAACTTTGTATTATCAAGGTGGCAAACTATCAAAAGTTTTGCTCCAACCATTTTTGTGTAAAATGAGGTTTCATAGGCAGACATTGCAATTCCATGCCCCGTTACAGGTGCAAACAAAAAGTCTGCCTTATAATCATTATTAAAACAAATAGTGTCGCTGGTGATATAAATGCTTGTGCCGTCTGCTCTTACAATATAGCCCACATTTTCAAGCACCTCACCGCCCGTTTTCATTTTTGGCAAAAAGCCGTGAATGGCTTTTACAACCTCAATTTCCATATCACCAATCACCACTTTGTCGCCGACTTTAATATCATTTATTTTAATATCGGCAAAGCAATTTTGAACCTCTTTGGTAGAATAAATTTTTATTGAAGTATTCCCCAAAAACTCTTTGTTAAAGTGGTCGCTGTGTTTATGCGTAACAAAAATCGCATCTGCTTTATTCCAACTGTTCAAAAACTTTTCTTCAAAATCAATACTGCCCGGGTCAATCAAAATCTTTGTGCCACTATTGCTTTCCAGCAATGCGCATGACTGTGGAAATTTTGTAAGTTTCATAATAATCACTGACTTCCTTTTTCTTTCTTTTTTAATTTTTATCTTGCGATGAATTTGCTGAAACTGCAACTCTGCAAGCTAGAATAGGCCAAAGAAATAGTCCAGCACCAACACCAGCAAAAATCAATCCCATAACCGTTGCTATCCAACCCATCCAACTGTCATCGGAAATTTCGTCCGGATTTTTTGGATTGTAATAAATTGTAATTTTATCTCCCACAGACGGAGCTATCTCCACACTTTGACCATAAGAGCTTTCTTTTTCAAACTTTTGGCCATCAACATAATATTCATACTCAAACGTCGCAAGAAAGTCTCCTTCTTTGTTATAATAAGTATTTACTTTTGTTACCGTAGCATCTGTTTTAACAAAACTTGATGTTTTTGCAATTGGAACTATACCAAACAATATCATTGCAAACAACCCAACAACAAAAAACACAGTGCCCGCCAAAAGTACTCCTATGCTGCTTTTAAAATCTTTTTTTGTAAAGTTGATTTTATATTTTTTTCTAGGTACTCCGATATAGGTCGTGCCATACTCAGATTTAATTATATTTGGATTTTTTTCAATCTTTTTTTCGCCAAATATAGTCTTATCTTCTTTAACATCAATTCCTTTTGAATTATTAAACTTTTCTATCTCAAATTTTGTTTCTTCTTCAATTCTATGATTAATTTCACTTAAATTTTTTATATCTCTTTCAATTTGCTCACGGCTTGCCCTTTTTAAATAATTGTCAAGCTTTTTATCTGAATGTTTATTTTTAAAATAGCCCGAAACAGAATGCACCAAATTATTAACGCCAACACCAAATATAAACAGCCCCAGCAAAAAGAAAATCAGCATTGCATAGGCTGATGCCCCGCTCGCAAACAGCAAAAATATATTCATTCCGCTGGCAAGCTTCATGCCCGTTAACAGCCCGCCCGAAAAAACCATAAATGTAAGTCCGAACAACAGCGGAATAATATTTTCTCGTTCCAATATTGCAAAAAATCCAATACACCCGCCAAACAAGAAAAATAATCCGCCCATAATCATCATAACGCCACTAGAAAGATTAAGCATGATTTCGGGGTTTTCGGCATTATAATAAACAGTAACCCTTTGCCCTACTTTAAAGGTAATTCCGCCCCAAGAAGCACTGTCTTGCGAAATTATTTCATTTCCATCTTTATCATAATAAACATATTTAGGAGAAGATGTCGGATTTGAAATCTCTGATGTTGTGTCAACAACCTTCATTATAATTGCTTCTGTTTTTATATATGCAGGGCTGTTTATTTTGTTTATATTCATTCCGCCCAAAATAAATAGTGGAACATAGCCTATTCCGCATGCAAGTAACAGTCCAAGACCCCCAAAAAACTTTTTTGCGGTTATCGGAGTTTTAATGTCATAATCAACGGGTTCTTTGTTTTTCTTTTTCTTACTGTGGTCACCGTGAGTAACGCCATAAAATATTAAGCACAAAACAAAAGTAATCAAACAAGTTACAAAGGCGTTTATAATAGAAGCAAAAGAAAACTCAAAAAATGCAAAATGCAAACTTATGTTTGTGAGTGCCAAAACCACAAGCACAGTGATTATTGCAATTCCAACCTTGTTAGTCAAATCAAGTTTTCTTTTTTTCTTCATAAATTTTCCTTTTTAAATAATTTCTATTTTAACAAAACTTTTTTTGCCTTTTTTCAAAAGCAAACTTCCATTTTCAAAATCACTTTCAAAAAGTTTAAGATTTGGGTCAGTGACCTTTTCTCCTCCGGCAGTTACGCCTCCGCCTTGAACAAGCCTTCTTGCTTCTCCGTTGCTATTTGCAAGCCCTGCCCTTACCATAACACTCAAAAAACCAATACCGTCGCTAATTTCCGCTCTTTCAATTTTTACAATCGGAGCATCGTCTCCCCCGTCAGCAAACAAATTTTCACTCATGTTTTTGGCAAGTATGGCATCTTCTTCTCCGCGAACAAACTTTGTTATTTCAAAGCACAAACGTTTTTTTGCCTCAACAATATTTTCGCCGATAAGTTTTTCGATTTCACTCATGTCTAGGTCTGTAAAAAGTGCAAACATCATTTTTACGCAAGCATCAGGCGTTTGATAAATTCCCTGATAAAAATCATAAGCAGAAATCTTGTCTTTATCAATCCAAATTGCACCTTTTTCCGTTTTGCCCATTTTTTTGCCTTCCGGAGTAAGAAGCAACGGATTTGTTGCACCCACAAGACTTACATCTGTTCCGTGCACAAAATTAAGTTTTCTGGCAAGTTCTGTTCCTGCGGCAATGTTTCCCCATTGGTCTGCTCCGCCGTATTGAAGAGTGCAACCATATTGTTTGTTAAGATGCACAAAGTCATAGGCCTGCATCGGCATATAACCAAGTTCAAAAAGCGTAAGTCCACCCTCTTTCAATCTGTTGGCATAAATTTCGTTAGACAGCATTTTGTTAATATTGAAATGAACACCTATTTCACGCATAAAATCAAGATAATTCAAATCGTCAAACCAATCGGCATTATTAACAATTATTGCAGGGTTTTCACCCTCAAAATCAAGAAACACAGAAAGAGACTTTTTTATCTTTTCAATATTAGACACAATTTGCTGTTTTGTCATAAGCGGACGCATTTCGGATTTGCCCGAAGGGTCACCGATTCCCGCAGTTGCACCGCCCATTAAAACCAAAACCTTGTGTCCTGCCTTTTGAAACCTTCTCAAAATTGTGTAAGGAACGCAGTGCCCAACATGCAAGCTGTCGGCAGTAGGGTCAGTTCCTTCATAAAGGGTTATCGGTTTGCCACTCTCTAACATGGCTTTTAATGCTTCTTCGTCAGTGCATTGATAAAGCAATCCACGGCTCTTTAATTCATTATATAAATTTGTATCAACTTTTGTCATAAATACCTCTTAAAAATGTTTAGCACTAAGCAATTAAAAAAATTGAATATTGCTAACAATATTTTATCACATCAAAAAAATTTTGCAAAATTTTTTGCACAATATTTGCACTTAAAATAAAAAGCATAACCCGTTATGCTCTTTATACTTCTCCCATTTGAACAAAATTTTCGTCTTTATTTTTTTGCTTAATAAAAGCAATTTTTTTAGGCTTTTTATCGGGCGAATGCATTTGCCTTTTTATTTCTTCAACCCCCTCATTCACCGTTCTTCTTATATACTCTTTAGAAAACCCAAGCTCTGTTGCAATCTTTTGATAAGACTGCTCTTCAATAAAATATTTTTTTAAAACAAACTTGTATTTATAAGGCAATGTATCAAGCATCTCAACGAGTTTGTCCGCAGCAATTTTGTCAATAAGTGTTTGCTCTTTTTCTTTGTCGTCTGTCAAAAAACTTGATATATTTGTCACACCTTCTTCTGCGTCATTATAATTTTCGAGACTATCACAATAAATTCGCTTTTTGTTTTTATCAAAATTTTTGGTTGCAATATGATTGCAAACATTTTTAAAATGATAATTTAAAGAATATGTTAAAAATGTAGAAAACTCAACACCTCTGTCAAAATCAAACTTACAAATAGCTTTCATAATACCTTCATTGCAAATTTCCATAAGGTCTTCATTTTCATAGCCATATTTAGTTAAGCCACTATATTTAAAAATATATTGCATAACAAAATTTCTTAAACCTGCAAACAACATATTGCCAGCATCACTATCTCCGTCCTTAAACGCCTTGGCAAGAATTGTGGCTTCACCGGTTTCAAGAACATATCTAGCTTTATTTGCATATTTGTTTTTAATAGTTTCAACATTATCTTTATATTTTGCCAAAACCATAGCGTTACCTTTTTCACTCCTTACATTTTTATAAAACAAAAATTACTAAGCATTTTGTTTTTCTTTTTCTTCCGCCAATTTTTTAAGTTGATGCAAAAAATTTCTGTCTCTTTTGTAAACCCAATCAACACTGTGGCCAACTTCTTTTGCAATTTTGCTAATCGGCGGTTGAACATATGCCAATGTATAGTTTAGAAGAATTTTATAGTCAACATCTTCCAAAGTGCTAATTATATTATCATAAACAGCTTCGATTCCGCCGGCATTTTCAATTAAAGCATCAACAATAGGTCTTCTGAAAATAAATTCTTCAAAGTCTTTTTCAACCTTTCTTTTAACGCTTAAAAACTCTAAATAATCAATACCGATAAGTTCACAAACTTTTTTATCCGTTCCATAGTCTGCGCTTAGAATTCTGTTAATAAAAACCAAATACTCATTTTGACTTAAAAGCGGAATAAAAGAATCAATAATTACCTCTTCGCCGCCCGCTTTTTCAATTAGCCTATTAATATTTTTTTTGTTTTCTGCAAATTTTTCAATCTTTCGCTTTATAACTAAGGTTTTTTCTCTTAATCGGCTCTGCGTAAACCCGTAATTATTAATAACATAATTTGTTGCTTTAATATTTATGTTTAGCATATATTCTTCAAAAACAATTAACTCTTCTTCATTCAACAAATTCTTAAATTCTTCAAGATTTTGCTTACCGCCAATCAAGTTATAAATATTATCGATTTTGTTTTTTTTGAGCTTTATGGAATTTAATCTTGAAATAAGTGTTTTACAAACATTTTCGTTCACCATTTTTGAAGCTTGCAAATTTGTGGGAGCAAGTTTTTTGAATTCTTCAACATTAAATCCAAGCAAAAAATTATTAAAATAATATAACTCGCCACTATTTAAATTAGGCAAAACCTCGGTTTTTATATCAAGTTTGTCCAAATACTTTTTTGCATTTTTTCGAGCATTAAGAAGCGCTTGTTGATTTGCATAAAAGTTCATATCACTTTTTGTGTCAACAACAAACGGTTCCATATTTTTAAGTCTCATTAAATTCAATAAAGCCTTTTGTTTTCTTACCATAAGCGCTTGACGAGATATTCCGTGTTCTTCACCGACATCTTTCACTTTTTCATTATTTTCATAAAATCTTATCATAATATCTTTTTGGTCAAAATCAAGACAGCTTATAAGCATATTTTTTTCTTCAATGCTAAGACCTTTTAAAAACCTGCAATATTCTCTGTGATTATTTTCCATAAATTTATATCTACCCTAACACAATTTTAACATACAAACGGGGCTTAGTCAATACCGAATTAAAATAAGGGAATTTTAAGATAAATTGCAAACATTTCTTTTTTAAGAAAATTATGCCAAAAATTTTAAATAAACATCTTTGATTTTAATTTTAAATTAATAGTTCAAAAAAAAACAGTCAAATCAGA
>CAQFKO010000019.1 GCA_948787875.1 uncultured Eubacteriales bacterium | reverse complement strand
TAATTTTTATTTGAATTAGAAGAAGCATATGCCGTTTGGATTCCATTTGCCGAAATGGTTGGCATTGTGCTTGCCGAAGCCACATTGCCATCGTTTATGCTTCCTGCACCGAGCGCTTTGTAAGAATCAAAATTTGCAATATACATTTTGTCTAAATTAAAGTTGTTGTTGGAAACGCCAATTACTATTCCAATAGTTGCACCTATCAAAACCACCAAGATGCAAGCTATGGCGGTTATAATTTTCCATAACGGAAACTTTTTTGTTTCGGGTTCTAAATCATTAACCGACAAAGAATTTGCCTTTTGTAAAATAATTTCTGCACGCTGTTTATTTGTTTTCATATTTTACTGCCTCCTATTAAATTTTACATTTCAAATTTTGTGCCTTTAAAATTTTATTTAATTTTTTGATCGCTCTGTGTTTAAGGTTTTGGGCTTGCTTTAAGTTTATTCCCATAATCTCAACAACCTCTTCAATTTTCATATCTTCAAAATAAGTTAAATAGATAATGGTATGATAATTTTTGTTCAGCTTTTTTATTGCTTCATACAAAACTTTTTTTGTGTAGGTATCACAAGTTTGCTCTTCGATTTCATAGGTGTCTTTAAGCATTTCTTCATTAAGCTCACAAATTCTTTTATTCTTTTTGATATAATTTAACGACTTATTTTTTGCACACTTATAAAGATATGCCTTTATCACCTGTTCATTTGTAAACTGAGGATTTCTGACAATCAGCTCAACAAAAATATCCATCATAATATCTTCTGATGCACTAATATCACATATAATGCTATTGATAAAACCAACAAGTTTGTTTGAATATTTTTCAAGCAAATTTTCTAAATTTGAAGGTTTTGCAAAGTCGTTTGCAAAATTTGAATCTTTTTTCAAAGCGATTTTCCTCCATATAATAATAAAACAATCATAAAGCAAAATTTTCTCACTTTTTCTACATTTATTATAACATTATTTTAAAATTCTGCAAACAAACCTTTTTCAAAATAAAAAAAGCGGAAAATTCCGCCTTTATTATAAAATTTTTTAACAATTTTGTGACTTGACTCCAAGAGCTTCTTCTAAAAGACAACTATAATCAAGTGCTATTGCTCCTTGGTCAAAATTGCAAAGCGGACACTTTTTCCAACCATCTGAAAGATAATCTATATGTCCGCAGTTTGAGCATTTTAGCACCATTTTCAATTTGTGCTTATAAAGTGATTTTGAAGTGTATTTTTCATAAATATAATTTAAAATTTTTGAGTGGGTTTGCTCAACCGCAGCAACAAGTTCATAACTTTTTGCAATATCCTCAAATCCCTCGTCTCTTGCCACTTTTGCAAAGTGCGGATAAATATCGTCGAACTCTTCTTTTTCTATCTTTGAGCCCTCTTTTAAGGCGGTTGCAAGATTATTGTAAACAAACGGATAATCTGCCTCGATTTCTACCTTACAAACATCTTGACACTTGTCGGCAATATAATCGTAAAATAATTTTGCGTGAGCCATTTCGTTTTTTGCAAGCAGTTTCATAGTGTCCTTTACAAAAATAAGTTGTTCTTGCTGAGCAAGTGTTGCGATAAATTGATACCTTGCTCCCGCTTGACATTCCGCTGCAAACGACCTCGCCAAATTTTGTTTTGTTCTGCTTTTATTAAAATCCATAAATCCTCCATGAATTAATAATTGGCAAAACAATTTAATTTATACAATTGCAAGGCATAAAAAAATGAGGCAATGCCCCACTTTTTTAATTTTGATTTATAAAATCGTCTCCGGATATTACTTCTGCCTCATAGCTTACTTGTTCAACAATGTTGTCATTGTCTTTTAACTCGTTATAATCAGAGAATCTTACTTTTGTGTTTCTGCGATAGAAATAGTTGCGTTTTTGATTTCTTACTGTTTTTGTTATGATATAGCAAAGAACCAATATTAAAGAAACAGTAATTGCCTTTGCATAGAGCATTGTGCTGTCTGAAACAGTAACTAAAATGCTTGCAGAAATATCATTTACGGAAACAACATAGCAACCGCCGACTATTGTGTATGACACTGCCACCATTTTTCCGTCTTTATCAACGGCATAAATTTTTACATCGTCATTGTCAACGGCCTTTATGCTTACGGTAAACACTTCGCCGTTTGAAGAATAATTTTCCGCAGTTTTGAAGCCATAAACTCCGATACATTTTCTGCCATCTCGAAGCGCATTAAATTTTGACCTTAAAGCAGATGTTGTGTCTTCAAAAAGTCTTATTCCAAGGCTTGAAGCCCCTACGCTATCTGTGATTGCATGTGCGCCGTTTGTGTTTGACAAAAAGCCTTCAAAAATTGTTAAAGTGCCTTTGAAATCACACACATAGTTTGAGTCGTTAGACACAATTGTAAAGTCATATTCACCGACTTCTGTTGGGTTAACAACATTGTTTGCAAAGCTAACAAGCAAACTTACATTTTCTTTTAAACCGATATCGAATTCTGGCAAGTGACCTTCGCCGTTAAAGTTGAAGGCAGATTTTTTTAGCGTTATAGGAACAAGTTTTTTGCTTACGGTAAGCGTTGCAACATTAGATACAGACTCGTTATAATTTTCATTGCCCAAAAATTTTGCATAAACTTTGTATTCCGCAGCATTAACAACATTAGCAGGCTCGATTTCCATACCAAACAAGGTATACACATAAATTATATCAAACCCTGTTTGAATTGCATCAATATAGTTTGCATTGCCCGAATATGTTACAACTTTGTCATTCAAAACCAAGTTTAAATCTGCTTTTTCAATTGTAAGATTTGCAAGAACGATATTTTCTATTTCATAGTTAGCCAAATTGTTTTCTGCCAAATAAATTTGATAAGTTCCAACATTTTCACCAACCTCACGAGCAAATTTGAGCGAAAGTTCGTCATCCGCAACAAGTCCGCTTATAGCATAGCTTATTTGTGGATCTTTGCTTCCGTAAACTTTGGTTGCATCTGAAATTTCAATCGAAATTTTTGCAGGCAAAATTTGCAATATTGCACCTTCAAATTCAACAACATAATTAAGGTTGTCAAATTCGTAGCCAATTATGTTATAAGTTCCGACATTTTCGCCCTCTTCACGAATAAGCGAAATATTCAATAATTTGTCTGTTCCAAGCACCAAAAATTCTAAGTTATCTTGTTCGCCATAGGTTTTTGTGCTGTTGCTAGCAACAATCTTTATAGATTTTTTTATAACTTTGTAGGTTGACGAAACAAACTCTATTTCATAATTTGAGTTATTTAAATCGCCTTGCAAAATTTTGTATTCACCAAGCGCATTGCCCTTTTCACGAGTTAAATTTCCGAAAAATCTGTCACCAGCAACAAGATTTTCGCAAGTATAAGTTAATTCTTTTTCGTCGCCGTACTCTGCTGTTATTTGGTCTGCAACAACCTTAACAGGTCTTTTGGTTATTTTTAAGGTTGCATCTAACATAACAAGCACATAATTTTTTACATCAGATTTATTGATTGAAATTGTGTAAGTTCCGACATCTTCGCCTTCTTCACGAACAATTGCATTTTTGATATCCTCAATATCATGAGGAAGCAAATTTGTTCCATCTGTTTTGAATGAAAAGATTGGATCAGCTTCACCATAAACCTTGCTAAAACTGTTTAAAACAATATAAGCAACTCTTTTTGTTATTTGGAAAGTTGCAGGAACAAGTTGCAAGTTATAATTTGGATTTTTGAGTGTGCCCAAAGTAAACTGATAAAAACCTGCGTCTTCGCCAGATTCTCTTGAAATAGCACCACTTAAAGTATCTGATCCGATTAGCCCCGAAACAGTGTAGCCAAATTCGGTTGGGTCTTCTGTGTAATATAGTTTGCTTTGGTTTTCGTTAGGAATAATATAGGCAGTGCGTTTTTCAATTTCGAGCATAGATTCTTCAAAAATAAGTTCATAATTTTGAAGCACCAAAGCTTCTTGTTCGGTAAGTCCGAACTTTTGCTTAAAGGTGATAACATAACTGCCCGCACTTGGCAAATAATCACAAACTATATCAAAACTAAGATTATCTCCGTCAAGAGTTCCGCTAAGATTATACAAAAACTCACCCACAGGGTCACCATAAGTGATTTTTTGACCAATTGCAGAAACTGTTAAGTTTCGCTTTGTGATAGTAAGAGGCAAAGTTTCATTTAAAATATAGTTATTGTCTTTTACATATTTTATTGTTACAAAATAGTTTCCGACAGCCTTTGGCTCGGCAACAATATTTCCAAAAGCATCTGTATAAGTTACATCAATCTCAACTTCTTTGTCTATAACAAAGTCTAAAAATATTGCGTAACTAGAATATTCAAATTTGTCATTTAAAACGGTAAGAATAATTTCGTATGGTGAAACAGTTATAGTTCCGCTTTGACTTACAACATAAAATTGATTTGAACAAACAAACTGATAATTGTATGTTCCCACATCTTTTATTGCTTTTGCCTCGCCGTTTTGAGATATAACAACGTCAAATCCTGCCTCTAAAAGTTCTTGCTCAGCAACAATATTTCCGTCAAAAGTTGTGACCGAATAAATAAAATCAATTACGCTTCCGCTATAAACATAACTTTCTTCAACAGAAGAAATTTGCAATTGCTTTTTGAATATTAGTGTTTTTGTAAGCGGAGTCATGCTGTTTCCTGCCTCGTCTTCGGCAAAGAATGTAAAGTTATATTCGCCAACCTCATTTCCTTCAAAATGATTTGTTCCGCGAACAAGTGAAATTTTTTCACTTTCTGCCCCACCATTGATGTTATATGTATAATAATAACTTTCTGGACTGATAAACTCACTTTGATTTGAATCAAAGTTTGCATTAAAGTCAAACGACATATCTGTTTCATTGCGAACTATATCAATATCAAGACTTGGGCTGACTTTATCTATGTTTTGCTCAAAATAAGAGGTTTCATAAACATTTCCGATATTGTCGGTTGCCCTAAACAAAACAGTTCCGTTTTCTTCAAGTTCAAAAGCTATGGTTTCTGAAAGAGTAAGTTCGTCAAAAACTGCGAGCTCTGTCCAATCGCCATTAGGCAATTTGTACTCGACCTTAGATACTCCGCTTTCGGTGTCTGCAATGCTCAAATTAATTGTGCGCTTGTTTGTCCAGCCGTTTTCGCTTGAAACTTCAATTGAAGGAGCGGTAAAATCCGAGGTTTCAAAAACTATTGTAGGAACAGTTACAACCATGTTGTTATAAACGCCAGAACCTTGAAGGTCGGATTTGAAAGAAAGTTCAAAAGCATTATAGTTGTTGCCTTTTAAAGAGTTTGTGTCAAAGGCAAGTTCGTGATTTTCGGGAGTAAAAGTAGTGTTTGATATGCTTAAATTTTCTCCTGTTCCGCTTTCGTTATTATAAGCATAAAAATCAAAAGTTACCTTGTCTGCCTTATCTGTAACAAAAAAAATTTTTCCGCCGTCTCTTGAAGAGAATGTTGCACTTGCACTTGCAGAAACATAGCCTGCTTCAAGCGCTAATTTCATTGAATTTGAAAGAGTTATAAGCGAAACAAATTGTCCATTATTTTTGTTGGCGATTGCTGGGCTTTTTACCGAATGGAAAAGCTCAAATTGAGAACACTTGTTTCCTTCATAATTTTCATTTTTGTAATATGAAAAGGCATCAATAATATTTTCTATTCCGTTAGAATTAGGATATAAACAAAGTACTTTTTTGCCACTAGTCAGTTCAGTAACAACAAATTCATTTTTTTGAGCCACTTTTAAATTAGCAAAATAACCAACAGGTGAAGCCGCATTTGCAAATTTTACTGAATTTTGATTTGTGCCAAGGAAAAGGCAGCAGCTAAACATTGCTGCAAAAACAAATAACAAAATGTTTTTTAATTTAGAATTTTTCATTTGTTTGCCTCCTTCCTTTGTAATTAATTGCACTTACCTTTTTATTATAAACCAAATTCGGTAAATTGTAAAGAGCGGTTTGTTCACTTATTCTGAGAGAACTTTGAATAGCCACATCACTCGTCATATTAATATTGTCTATTTTTAAGTTGTTGCTTCGAGTTAAAAAGTTATAATTGATGTTTGATGTGATTGAAACACTTACGCCTTGCTGAATTTTATATTTTTCTGAGGTTGAAATTGTTACAAACCAACCGTTTTTATCTATCTCGCAAGTCATGCTGATATAATCAAAACCTTTGAATGTTACACCGCTAAGAGCCACAACTTGTTTGCCATAGCCCGTTTGATTTGTGGACAATGTCATTGTAAATACATAATTTCCGTTGGAATTTATTGAAATAGCTGACATTGTTGCGGTTTGTTGAGATATGCTATATGGCAAATAATTGTTTGGTGGATTGCCGTAAATGTTTGCAAATCCGCTTTCTGAAACTTCTTTTAAGCCCGAAACCGTGTGATTTGCGGTTGTCTTGTTGGTTACATTTCCGTCTTCAACTTGGTCATAATACCACTTGTTTGCCGAAGCAGAATAATAAGCTATCATAGAAACTTTTGGGTCTATACCAAATACTGCGTCACCGTAGTTCAGATTTTGCCTTAAAATATTTCCCAAATTGTCTCTTTTGTAAATTGCGTGAACATATTGTGTGGTTTTTGTTATTCCCGCATCACCAATAACCGAACCCGTTCCCGTTATTTGAGCACTTGAAGAGGTTCTTATATTTTTGTCTGCATTTGCATAAAGCAAATATGCAAATTCATTGGACCTTACCGTAATGTTATATTCGCCGTCTTTTGAAATAGGTGTGTTATATGTGCTTAAAAATTCGTTTGAAATTTGAATGTTTCCGGCAACTCCGTTAAATTCAAAATAACCGTTTTTATCAGTTTTTGCGGTTGAAGAACCAACCACCACATTAACACCCGCCAAAGCATAGCCACCCTCTGCCTTTACCGTTCCGTGAATGTTATAGCTGACGGTAGTGCTGATTGTGATTGTGCCCGGCTCTTTTATTGTTAAGGTTTTTGGATTGAATGCGGTGTTTGCCCTTTCAAATCTAAGCGACACCTCACCAAAAAGTTCTTGCAATTTTATTGTGTTAGAGGTTGTTACAAACTTTTGGTCACCCACAAAAACAGTAACATTTGTTTTTCCCGTTCCGTCAAAAACAAGTGTGTATGAATAACTAAGATTAGCACTGATATTAGAAGTGTAATCATAAATATCGCTTATTGTGGTTGTGTTATAGCCATCTTTTGAAATGAGAAGTGAAGAGGTTCCGCTGACCCCAACAATTTCAAAATAACCGTTTTCGTCAGACACAGCATACAATCTTTTTGAAGAATTTGAAATGCTAAGTTCGATATTTGCGCCAGCAACTGCCAAATTTCCCGACTTAATATAGCCAGAAACCGTGTAATATGCGGCAACGGAAATTTCCGCAGAACCAAAGGCATCGGCAATTTCGGCAAAAGTATAACCGAGTTTTTCACAAATCAAATCAAATTTTCCGCTTATGTTTTCAAAGCTGAAATATCCGTTATTGTCTGTGTAAGTTACTAAGTCTCCACAAGAAACTTTTACACCTTCTAACGCACTTGTTACCAAAAGAACCCTTCCGCTTATGGTATAAGTTGCAGAAACACTGATTTTACTTGAAGCAGAAGTTACTTTTAACAATTCAAAGTTATAGCCGATTTTTTCAAACGAAATTTCACATTCTCCCACAAGCCCAAATATTTCAAATCTTCCCAAATTGTCACTATAATAAATATTTCCGTTATATTTGATTGCAACATTTGAAATAGGAACATCTCCCGAACGAACAAATCCGCCGATTGAATATGTTGCACTCGCAATATAAGTTTCTGGGGTTTCAACAACCACGCTTTCAATTATATAGCCTTGTTTTTCAAGCCTTACCGTTTCGCCGCTAGCAACATAAACAGTTACAAAATCATTTTCCGAAACAAACTCTTTTCCACCAGAAAATGCCAAAAAGTCAGACACAAATATATTGCCTGTTTTAATTTTTATTGTTGCAACAACTTTGCATTCAACAGTTGCCGACATTGGTTTTGAAACGCTCAATAGACTGTCAAATTGATAGCCGTCTTTTTCAAAAACAAGCTCACAATTACCCGAAAGTCCGCTAGCAACAAACTCACCGCTTTGATTGGTAACCGCAATAACAGAATTTTGATATTTTACGCTTACATCACAAATTGCGTTTAATCCAGAAATAACCGTTCCTTGTACGGTGTAAGTTGCCTCGAAATCAACATCGTCTCTTTCTTCAGTAACTACAATTTTTGAACCGAAATCATAACCTTCTTTTTGAGGAACGATTTCACAAGAGCCCGTTATAAGTGCAAAAGAATAATTTCCATTATCGTCAGTGAAAGTTCCGTTTGAGCCGGCTTGCACATAAACGCCGACCACAGGAAGCCCGCCCGACAAAATAGTTCCGCTTATGCTGTAACCATTGTTATTAAAGTTATATTCTCCGCCCACTGAAACCTTGTATTCAGAAGGACGAAGACCTGCGTGCTCTGCACTGCCCTCTTTTTTTGTTGAAAATGAACATTCGCCACGAATATCATTAAATTCAAAATAACCGTCTTCTATTGTTACAAACGCAAAAATACCGTCTTGCGACAAAAGAACAACCTCTATATTATTATATGGAATTTCGTTGCCGAGTTCGTCTGTTGTAGTTAAATATCCAAAAACTTTGTATACTCCGTCAAAATTAAGCAGAGCACCAATTGCAGTATTTTGCTCGACAAAAGTAAAATGCTCTTTTTCAACCAAAATTTTAGCAGAGCCATAAAGCCCTTCAATTAAATATTCGCCCAAACTGTTTGTTAAACATTCTGACTGTTTATTGTCAAAATCTGCACAAACTTTGGCATTTGCAACAGGTTTTTCACCCGTTGTTACTTTTCCGCTTATATTGTACGTTAAATTTATTGATTTTTCTGCTAAAAAATCATTAGCTTCATTCTCAAATAATTCAATAATTTGCGTGTTATAGCCATTGCAAGAAACTTTAATAGCTATATTACCCACGATTTGAGGCAAAGAAATTTCGCCCAATTCATTTGCAACGTATTCGGCTTCTCCAATTTGAACTTTTGCATCAGACAATAATATATCACCCGAAGAAACCAAAATTTTGGCATCATAAGGAATTTTGTAAGTTAGATTTGCGTGAGTATTTGTTGCATTAACATTGCATTCGCTAAACACATAGTTTTTATAAACTGCACTAATTGTGTGAGTTGAATATAAACTTTGAAGGTCTGAAAGATTAGCACTTTGACCGTCAAGCAAAATTTGAACATCATTCAAAGCTTCTTCTTCAAAATTTTCGATATTAAAATCAACAGCATAATAGGCGTTTGCCGAAATTGAATATAAATCTCTGTCAGAAATTTCAATCAAATTTGTGTCAAAATGATAGCTGTCGGAATTAACGGAAATTTGATCGCCAAGACAAACCGAGTTAAAAGTAAATTCTGTTCCGTTGGAAGTTTCGGGAGCAAAATTTCCAAAACTGATTTCTCCGTTTGTTTTGTTGTCAAAATTAAAAGCAAAGTAAACGCTTTTTGTTCCGTTAAAATCTGCGGTAGTAATTAAATTGTTAACAACTTGCAAATTGAAATTCAAAGAATCATATTTTGCAGTTATATTGTGAATTGAGGTTAAGTTATCAATTTCATACCAACCGTTTTGGTCTGTTGTTGCCATAGCAACGCCGTCAACAAATATAGACGCACCCGCAAGCGAAACATTTCCGCTTTTAACATAACCGCTAACGCTGTAAATTTTGCTGACTTGAATATTTTCGGTTTGATTTAAGGTGCTTATATAAAATTGAGGTTTGCTGAACAAATATTTAGTTGAAGAAAGCTCAACAACCGTTCCGCAATAAACCTCATCAAAAGAGGTTGAAGCACCCGTTAAAGAATATTCATTTTCACCAATTTTTAATGAAATTGCAGAATAATCAATATCTTCTGAATCAAATTCAAGATTAATGGTAAATGAAGAGGTCAAATTAATGCTTACGCTATTGTTATCTATTGTTGCGGTTTGGCTGAAAAATTCAACCCCGTCAACCTTGCAAGACACAGTGGTTTTTCCCGCAACATTTTTTCCCTCAAAATAACCCGTTTCGTCTGTGGTTGTTATAAACTTTCCAGATAATGAGTTGATTGTTACATAAGCTCCCACTATCATAGAATCATTGTTCTTTACATATCCGCTAACAACATATTCTTTGCTTGCGGAAAAGTTTGCATTATCGTTTGCGCTTGTTATTAATTTGCTTGACTGTTCAAACTGATAACCTTCACAACTTGGTTCTAACAAAACACTTGTTTTTATTCCGCTGATTGTATATTTGCCGTCTTTGTCTGTGGAAAAAGTGCCTAGTTCACATTTTATGTTAACGCCCTCTACCGCACCATATTCGTCATAAACATATCCCGATATTGAATAAGTTGATTCGGTTTCTCCAAAACTGCAAGCACCGAAAAACACTAGCACAAAGGCTATGCAAAATACCGCAGTTATGGTTTTAACAAATTTTGAAAATAAGCTTCTTTTCATATCTGATTATATTATAAAACAAAAATGAACAAAATGTCAACATTGTTTACACACTTTATTAAATTTTATGACAATTTTTTACAAATTATAACCAACAAAAAATAGGTATGTTATTAAATCATACCTATTGTATTTTAAGTAACAAAATTTGGGCAATTGTAAATAATTATAAATATCATTAAGAAAAACTTTCTATAAATTTTTGGAAGAACAAAGTTATGTGTTGCTTTAACTTCGCTTTATCTCCGATATGCATTCTAAGAATATAAGACAGTGTTGAAATAGCGGTAAAGGAATATGCCGAAACAACATCTTCGCTCATTTTTGGCATTACTGCCATAATGGTTTCCTTTATCATTTTTTCGATTCTTTTGCTTGTGTTTTCGTATTTACTTCCCTCGCTGTTGTTAATCAAAATATACAGTTCATTTGAATTTTGAACAACGATTTCCGTTATGCTCTCTAAGACATGTGATCTAAACTTGTTGTTTTTATAAACATTTTTTTCATTAACACCTATTTTATTTCTAATAAAAACCTGCGCATAGTCTGTGACCCTTATCACCTTTTCCATTTTGCGATAGGTTTCTCCCACAATATCTTCAAACAAAATTTCTTTATTTTCATAATATCTGTAAATATTGCCGACTGTCATGTCGCTCATTTTTGCAACATCACGCATAGAAGCGTCTTTGTATTGCATAACAAAAAACAGTTTTTTTGCACTGCTTTTAATCTTCTTTTTTGAATTATCTTTTTTGATTTGCATCTCTACCCCGTATGCAAATAATTATATAACAAAATTCAAAAATTTTCAATCAAATTTACTGTCTTTCGGCATTTTTAAAAAATACCGACGCATTTTCATAAAAAATCTTATTTAAGCTTTTTTCGGTATATCCGAGTTTTGAAAGCTGTCCTGAAAGATTTTTAACAAGGTCATAATAATTTTTTATTCCCTTAGGCAACTGCTTTGTGCCATAAAAATCCGTTCCAATTGCAAGGTTGTTTATTCCAAATTTGCAAGCAAAATAATCTATATGCCCCACAACATCTTGAACAGAAGAATGTTTTGTTCCGTTCAAAAAATCAGACACCAAGCACAAGCCAAAAATTCCACCCGAGTCAACTATCATTTTTATTTGATAATCTTTTAAATTTCTTTTATGTTGATTTACTCCATAGCAAGCCGAATGCGAACAAAACATCGGTCTTTTTGACAGCTTTGAAATATCCATAAAGCTTTCTTCATTAAGATGCGCCGTGTCTATTTGTACATTATTAGCCTCCAAAGCCTTTAAAACCTGTTTTCCGAAAGTGGTGAGCCTTCCACTTTCGCTTGCCCCGCCCGCCAAACAATTTGTGTTATTCCAAGTCAGCCCAGCATAAAGCGGTCTGAAAGATAAAAACTTTTCCAAATTATCATTGCTTAAAAAATGCAAATCTTCCACAGCCAAAAACAAGTTGCTTGAAGAATTGGAAAAATCTCTTGCTTCACTGATTTTTGACATTGCTTGATTTTGGTTTAGTTCGCTTGTCCAAACCGCAGATGCAATGCCTTTTGCAACTTCCGAGTTATTTGAAATATATTTATTTTTCTTTTTTTCGCTATTTATTTCAGTGAAATAGTCATTGTGCAAATCAAATATTTTAAACATATTAAAATATATTTGTCACTTTGTCTATTTATGCAATATTGTGCAAGCATTTTAGAAATTTTTGAAATAAAAAATCTTACAAAGAAATAGACTTTTGCCTAAAACTTTGTAAGATTTTAATGTTATATTAATGTTTAAAACTAAGAAGCAATGTCTGTTGCACGGGTTTCGCGAATAATGTTAACTTTAACTTGACCCGGATATTCCATTTCGGCCTCTATCTTTCTTGCGATTTCTTTTGCCAAAATAACCATTGAAGCATCGTCAACCTCTTCCGGCTTAACAGCGATTCTGATTTCTCTTCCCGCTTGAATTGCATAAGAAGAATCAACACCCTTAAAGCTGTTTGCAATGCTCTCCAATTTTTCAAGACGCTTAACATACGCATCAAGAGATTCTCTTCTTGCGCCCGGTCTTGCACTTGAAATTGCGTCTGCAACTTGAACCAAAATAGCTTCTATTGACTTAAATTCAACACCGCCGTGGTGAGCCTCTATACAATGAATAACCTCTTGGCTTTCTTTATATTTTTTTGCAACATCAACACCGATTGAAATGTGAGTTCCCTCCATTTCAAAGTCTAACGCCTTACCGATATCATGAAGCAAGCCACCGCGTTTTGCAACCGCAACATTTGCCCCAAGTTCCCCAGCTAAAAGACCTGCAATGTATGAGGTTTCCAAGCTGTGTTTAAGAACATTTTGACCATAACTTGTGCGGTATTTAAGTCTTCCCAAAATCTTTATCATTTCTGGATGCAAGTTATAAACACCGGCATCAAAGGAAGCATTTTCACCTGCTTCTTTTATGGTTTTTTCTATGTCTTTTTTAACCTTTTCAACAACATCTTCAACACGAGCAGGGTGAATTCTGCCGTCAGTTATAAGTTTTTCAAGAGTAAGCCTTGCAACCTCTCTTCTGATTGGGTCAAAGGAAGACAAAATAACTGCGTCTGGGGTGTCGTCTACAATAAGGTCAACGCCTGTTGCATTTTCTATGGCGCGAATATTTCTACCTTCACGACCGATAATTCTTCCTTTCATTTCGTCAGTAGGAAGCGAAACTGTTGTTACTGTTACATCTGCGGTTTGGTCTGTTGCGCATTTTTGTATGGCGAGTGTAACAATATCACGAGCCTTCTTTTCGCCCTCTTCACGAGCTTCGTTTTCAATATCGCGAACAATGTTGCCAGCTTCTTTTCTTGCATCGTCAATAATAGAATCAACAACTTGCTTTTTTGCCTCTTCTCTTGTCAACCCTGCAACCTTTTCAAGCTCTTTTGCAATATTTTCCTTTTCTTTTTCTACTTCTTTTTTAAAGTTTTCCAAATCTTGTTTTTTTGCATCAATCTCTGCCTTAGCATCTTCGATTGCCTGCAACTTTTTATCTAATGCATCATTTTTTCGGTCAATAGATTCTTCTTTTTCCAAAATTCGAGCTTCCATTTTTTGTATATCTGCTCTTCTTTCTTTATTTTCGTTTTCTGACTCGACCTTAATTTTTAATGCTTCTTCCTTGGCCTCTAAAATGGCTTCTTTTTTAATAGAAGATGCTTTGTCTTCGGCATCTTTAATTTGTTTTTCAGCAATAGCCTTTGCATTTCCAAGCTTTTTTTCAAGCATTTTGCCTGTCAAAAAATAAGAAATTACGCCACCAATTGCTGCGCCTAAAACCAAGGAAACAATGGCTGTAATAACAGCGACTGCGAGTGTACTCATAGTTTCCTCCAAAATTTTTTAAAATTTATAACAAATAATTATATTATTTTATTTGCATAGATTAATATTATCATACAAAAATTAATTAAGTCAAGCAATCTTAGCATTAATCAACATTCAAGCCAAAATTTAACAAAATTTTTATATAAAAAAATGCACGAATTTTCGTGCAAATTTTTTTGATTTTCAAAATTTTAAAACTATTAGTTATTCTCTGAATCGGAAGCAGGTTTGTCTTCGGTTTCCTCGGTTTTTGGCATAACCGAATCACGAATTTTTTGTGTGATTTCTTCACAAACTTCCGGATTTTCAAGCAAATATTTCTTTACATTTTCACGGCCTTGACCGATTTTTTCACCGTTATAACTAAACCAAGCACCGCTCTTTTGAATGATGTCTTTGTTTACAGCAATATCAAGAACACAAGATTCCTGAGAAACACCCATTCCGAAGATAATATCAAATTCGGCAACTTTGAATGGCGGAGCAACTTTGTTTTTTACGACTTTTACTTTTGTTCTTGCACCAACCGATTGGTCGCCTTCTTTTATAACTTCACCTTTTCTTACATCAAGTCGGATTGAAGAATAAAATTTTAAAGCTTTTCCGCCAGGAGTGGTTTCTGGATTTCCAAACATAACACCGATTTTTTCACGAAGCTGGTTAATAAAAATAACACAGGTTTTTGTTTTGTTTGTAATGCTGGCAAGTTTTCTTAATGCTTGGCTCATAAGTCTTGCTTGAAGACCCACATGATTATCTCCCATTTCGCCGTCAATTTCTGCTTTTGGAGTGAGAGCCGCAACAGAGTCAACAACAACGATATCCACAGAACCAGACCTAACCAAGCTTTCTGCAATCTCTAAGCCTTGTTCACCATTATCAGGTTGAGAAACATAAAGATTTTTTATATCTACGCCAAGTCTTGCTGCATAAGTTGGGTCAAGAGCGTGCTCAGCATCAATAAAAGCCGCAGTTCCTCCAAGTTTTTGAGCTTCTGCCACAATGTGAAGTGACACAGTTGTTTTTCCCGAAGATTCAGGTCCATAAATTTCTATAATTCTTCCGCGAGGTACGCCACCCACACCGAGTGCAAGGTCAAGCGACAAGCAACCTGTTGGAATAACATCTATTTTTTCTGCCTCAACATCACCAAGACGCATGATGCTTCCTTTTCCAAATTCTTTTTCGATTTGCGCAATCGCTTGTTCAAGATTCTTTTGTTTATCTGTCATTTTTGTTCACCTATTCCTTTTTTATTTTTCTACATTTTTATTTTTTACAGTTTTGGATTTTTCCGAATTTTGCTTTTTTGTTTCAACCTTTTTTGGTTGTTCTTCATTTGATTTTGCAGTTTCCGAAGCTTCTTCGTTTTCTGTTAAATTGTTATTTTTGTCTGAATTTTGCGAAATTTTATCATTATTAGCATTTTTTGGTGATAATGCTTTCATTGCATTTATTCCATAATTCAAACATGAAACAATTGACAATACCGCACCCACAATCAGCACAGCCAAGCCCAAATATCTTATTATATCTGCAACATTTTGAGCCACTGTTACTCTTAGCGCAACATAAAGCATCAAAATCATGTTGGCAACATCTAAAAACAAAGATTTTACTTTTCCGTAAATATCTGCTGCAATAACAACATTTTTATTGGCTGCAACCATTCTTATTCCGCTGATTAATATATCGCGAAGAACAACCACAATTAGAATAAGCGGAGCTGCCCAAGCATTTGTTACACCCGAAAACAAAACCAAAATCATTGCGGTTGTAGTTATAAACTTATCTGCAATTTGGTCCATAAACTTTCCGAAATCGCTTACTAAGCCATATTTTCTTGCAATTTTTCCGTCGATAAGGTCTGTTAAACAGCCAAGCACATAAATTGCAAGAGCCACATATTTTCCAATACCATAAGGAATTGGAAGCAAAAATAATATTACTATAAGTGGAGTACAAAATATTCTTGCCATTGTTAAAATATTAGGAACATTTTTATTCATAATCAATTTCTCCTTTAAGGTCATAACCTTTTACCTTTTTTATTTTTACCTTATAATATTTTCCCACATCAACAGGTTGTCTTGATTTGAAAAATACCAAAGTGTCTGCTTCGGGAGTTTGATATTCTGACCTTCCGAAGAATAATTGTTTTTCATAATCAATGCCTTCATAGCAAACCTCAACGGTTTTGCCTACAAACCTTTTATTAACCTCTTTCACAACCTTTCTTTGAAGAGCAACAAGCTTCAAAATTCTCTTTTTCTTAATCTCGTCAGGAATTTGATCAGGAAAATCTCCCGCAACTGTTCCCGCCTCTCTTGAATATGCAAAGAAGCCAACATGAGTAAGTTTGTATTTTTGAATAAAATCACAAAGCTGTTTGAAATCTTCTTCGGTTTCTCCCGGAAATCCAACCATAAAAGTTGTTCTTATTGCAACAAACACAGGCAGATTTTGAATTTTTTCAATAAGTTTAATAATATCTGCATTGTTAGTGTGCCTGTTCATTCTTTTTAAAACATTATCAGAAATATGTTGAATAGGAATATCAAGGTATTTGCAAAGCTTTGGATTTTTTACCATTTCATCAAGCAATTCGTCAGTTACCATTTCAGGATAACAATAAAGAAGCCTTATCCACTTTAAATTTTTGATTGCGGAAAGTTTTTTAATTAACGGAACAAGCTGTGACTTGCCTGATTTATCCATGCCGTATCTTGTTATGTCTTGCGCAACAATAATAAGTTCTGTTGCTCCATTGTTAACAAGGTCTTTTGCCTCGTCTAACACATCTTCAACGCTTCTTGAACGGTATCTTCCGCGAATATAAGGAATGTTACAGAATGTGCAATAATTATCGCAACCGTCCGAAACCTTTAAATATGCATAGTGAGTTGGAGTGCTAACCATTCTGTTTTTGATATAAGGAATGGTGGCAGTTCCACCAACTTTTACTATTTTTTTATTCTTTTCAAGTGAAGCATTAATTATATTAACAATATCGGGATATTGGTCTATGCCGAGAAATATATCAACCTCGGGAAAATCCTCTCGCATTTCTTTTGACCATTTTTGAGGCATACAACCCGTAACAATCAATCTTTTGCATCTATAAGCAGGATTTTTTCGGTATTCGCTCATTTCGTTAATGGTTTCATTAGACTCGTCTCTGGCACTTTTTATAAATCCACAAGTATTGATTATAATAATTTCCGCCTTGGTTGCGTCTGAGGTAAACTTATAACCCGCATCTCTTAAATAAGTAAGCATAAGCTCAGAATCTACCCTGTTTTTATCGCAACCCAAAGAAATTACACCAACAAGCATGGTTCTTTTTTTCTTTCCCGCACCACTGATAACATCTACATTTGTGGTTTCGATTTCGTTTTTGCCTTTGTTTTCCATAAAGACCTCTTTTATTTTTCTAAATTTTCTATAATTAAATTAACTTCATTTAAGCTAAGTTTTGAAGTTTTTAAGTGATAAATTTCGTCACCATTTACAGACGTATAAACAAACTCGTCGTCTTGTTCAAGCCTTGTTGCATCAATAGTTCCAACCTCAAAAATCGAATTTTCCTCAGAAGAGGTTCTATGCGCAATTCTTCCCGAAAGATTGAGGTTTACAAATTGGTTGTCAATGGTTTCATAGGCCGAAACAACAAAATAAATGCCCACTTTTCTGCCAAGTTTTAAAAGGTTAGACAAACAAATATTAATCTGCTCACCAAGCATCATTCCCGAAGCACGAGTATAGTTGTTAAACACAACAATAATGTATGGCATTGGCGAAATTTCCGCTTCGCTTGCAAATTTGTTATAATGCTCAATGCTTTTTGTTCCCACCTCTGCAAGCATGGTATAGCGTTGTTCCAACTCGTTTTCGAGCTCTGCAAGTGTGTCTAAAATTTCTCTGTTGGTTTTTGCCACCCTGTTAAAAAACATATAAGACGACTTGTCAAAAACCTCAAAATCACTTTCAAGCTTAGAGTCGCAAATAACAAAATTAACATCATTAACCGAATTTTTTAATGCAAGACTAAGAAGCATTGAACTTAAATATGAAAACAGCGATTTTTCATTAAGACCGAAAATTGCGGTATTGAACATATCTCTCAGGTTCATAAACATAAGTCTGTTTAGTTCGTCTTTTCCAAACAAATAAGAAAGTTTTTCGCTAGACTTAAATTCCGGCGATTGCAAAACATCAACAAACTTATAGCTCTTTATTTCAGAATAAGCTTTAACAGTATTTTCAGAATCAGAAACGATATTTGATTCTTTACTTATTTGCTCAGCAAATTCAGTTTGTTCTTCTTCAAAATCTTCTTCACTATCATTCTCTTGCTCAAATTCCGAAAGAGCCGCACCAACATCAAAATTGCTTAAATCGTCAAAATCTTCGTCAGAGTCTTCTTCAAATTTCTCTTCATTGCTTTCGCTATCAGACTCCAAATCAGAAGACTCTGCAACTATTGCACTTTCAATTTTTTGCTCAGTTTCAGTTTCAAAGTTATTGTTTTCTTTGATTTCTTGATTTTCAGATAATGTTTCCTCTTCCGAATTTTGATTTTCTAACTCAATTTGGCTATCATTGTCAGTTTGGCGATCAACAATATCTTCATTTTCGTATAAACTTGTGCCGTTTTCTTTTGATTGAGATAAATCAAAATCGTCAAGTTCTTCGCGTTTTTCGGAAAATTCATTTTCGGTCTCTGACTCTTGTTGTTCAACACTGTTTTCTTGATTTTCGTCAAGCTCGTCAACAGCTTTATCGTCAGCAAAATCAGTTTCTTCCAATGGCTCTTTTTCTGCTTTCTCAACAAAACTTTCTTCATTTTCTTCAATAGTTTCAAGCGAACTAGGCTCTTCAAACGAAGTTTCATTTTGCTCATTGTTTTCTTCTTGTTCTTCAACAGACTGCTCTTGAAGTTCCAAATCAGATTCACTGTTTTCTTCTTTGTTATCAGCCAAAAGTTCCTCTTTTGGAATATTATTTTCATAGCCTTTTATTTCAAATTCGGCAAAATTGTCATAAACATCAAAGTTTTTTTCTTCATTATCTTCGATTTCGGACTTTAAGTTTGTTCGATTATCAAATTTATGGTTATCAAAATCGTCATTACTCTCTTCCACTAAATCGTTTGATTCAAGTTTTTCGTTTTCCAAATTCGATTGCTCTTCAAAGTCTTCCTCTTCATTGCCATCAAAATAAACATTACTCTCTTTCTCGGAAATTTCATTTTCAGCAATTTCTTGTTCGTCGCTGTCGTTGTTATAAATTTCATTTTCAACAGCTTGATTTTCTTGTGAAGAATTTGAAGCGGGCTTTACATGTTCTTCGCTATCCGAACCCTCTCCCATAATTTTATTAAAAAACTCATTTATATCAAAATCGTCTTCGTTGTCATCAAGCTCGTCAATTTTGTTATCAATATTATTGCTAATATTATCAGCAATATTTTCTGCCTCGTTATCACTTTGAGGTGCGTGGTTTAATAACTCTTCTTCATTTTCAACATGTCCATATTGCTGTTCGTCAACTTTAAATTTGCTTAAATCAAGACCCGATCCATAGTGCTCGTTGAATTCACCATCTTGTTCATTTTCTTCATTTTTAAAATCGTTATCATAGCCCAAATTTTCAGTGTTTTCGAGCTCTTGCTCATTTTGTTGATTAGTTATATTTTGATAATCATTTTCTTGTAACTGAGGTTCATTGGTTTCAGAATTTGTTGCATCATAAGAAGACTGCTCAATGTTTTCATTTGCAGCTTCTTCATTTGCTCTGTTAGGGTTGTAATTATTGTACATATTAGGATCGGTTTCAATCCCTCTTTCACGGTTCAATTCTTCCCTAACTTTTTTGAGTTCTTCAATGTCAACAAAGCCAACATTTCCCACTTTTTCACCTCGTGAAATTAATCATTTATGTCGTTATATTCTTCACCGAATTCTTGCCTGAATTGGTCAGGTGTAATAAGAACCTTTCTGACCTTTGCACCCGTAGCGCCCGCAATGTAGCCCTTATCTTCCATTTGGTCAACAATTCTAGCCGCTCTTGAATAGCCAATAGACAGCCTTCTTTGCAAATAAGAAACAGATGCTCCGCCATTTTGCATAACAAGCTTTAATGCGGTTTTAAAGTATTCGTCAACACCGCCTTTTGGTGGCATTCCATCACCGCCCGAACCGCCGACCTCGTCAGCAGCTGATTGAGCTTCTTGGTTAATTATGTTATTAACTGCCTCGTCATAATTTGCGTTATTATATTTTATATCATAATCGATAACTGCCTTAATTTCCTCGTCAGAAGCATAGGCTGCTTGAAGTCTTGGAGTAGCAGATGTTCCCGTCGGAGCAAAAATCATGTCGCCTTGACCCAACAACTTTTCAGCACCAACGCTATTTAAAATTGTTTTAGAGTCAATGCCCGATTGCAAACTAAACGCAATTCTTGATGGAACGTTATTTTTGATAACACCCGAAATAATATCTACTGACGGCCTTTGAGTTGCAAGAATCATGTGCATTCCGCAGGCACGAGCAAGCTGGGTTAAACTTTGAATACACGCCTCAACCTCTTTTTTGTTAACCATCATAATTTCCGCAAGTTCGTCAACAATAATAACAATATATGGCATTTTTTCAAACTGTCCTGCTTTTACAAGTTCACTTTTGTTATAAGGTTCAATATTATTGTAGCCCGCCCTAGACAAAAGGTCATAACGCCTTTGCATTTCTTTAACAGACCATTTTAAAGCATTAATCGCCTTATCTGCGCCCATAACAACTTCGGGAGTAAGCAAGTGTGGCAAACCATTATATCTGTTAAATTCAACTTTTTTAGGGTCAATCATTATAAGCCTTAAATCATCAGGACTAGATTTATAAATAAGACTCATAACAATATTATGAATGAACACAGACTTACCTGAACCTGTTGAACCTGCAATCAGCAAATGCACCATTTTTGCAAGACTTTTAACCACAATTTCGCCCGAAATATCCTTTCCGATTGCAATTGGCAATGGGTCTTTAAAGTTTTGAAACTCGTCTGATTCAAGAAGTTCTCTTTCATAAACACTTGAAAAAGTATCATTTTCAAGTTCTATTCCAACATAAGAACTGCCCGGTATCGGAGCTTTTATAACAATGGTTTTTGCGGCAAGTGCGGCTGCAATATCATTTTCAAACATAGGAATTTTTTTGACAGAAACCCCAAGCGGAACAGAAAGTTCATATCTTGTTATTTTTGGACCTCTTACAATGTTTTTAACTTTTGCAGGAATATTAAATGCCGCAAGCACATTTTCAAGTTGTGTGGATTTTCTTTCTTGCTCCTCTGTGTAGTCACCATTATCAGGTTGCGGAGCTCTAAGAAGATTAAGCGGTGGCGGATTATATCTCACCCCCGGAAGCCCAAGATTAAAGCTATATGGCTTTTTTTGCTCTTTTTGAGGAATAACAGGTTTTTCTTGACCTTGAATTCCCATATTTTGCATGTTGTTTTGATTAACAGCACCAATATTTTGATTGTTTGAAAAACTGTTAGTGCCCATGTTTTGTGAAGAAATTGGCGAAGGATTAACCGGTCTGTTTTGCTCAAAAGAATTAGATAAATTATTTGAAGAAACAGAACTATTTGAGTAGTTTGGAGTTTGAGAAAATCCGCCCGCATTATTTTCTTCTTCAATTTTTAAGTTATTATTTGTGCTACCCCAAAGAGAGTTACTTGAAGTGTTATTGTTAGAAATATTCATGCCAAAATCGTTTGGCGATTGTTCCTTTCCGCCCATATCAAAGGCAGAACTATTGTTAATATTCAAAAACTCCGAGTTGCTTGAATAGTCAAGTTTTACCTCGTCATTTAAGTCTTCCTCGCTGGAATTCAATATTCTAGAAATTTCGTCGTCAATAGCAGAATTCTCAGTGCCCATATCAAACGAGCTTGACTGATTTGAAAACTCGTTGACACTGTTATTATCTTCAGAATTAAAGTTATTTTGGCTTTCATTCAATCCGTAACTTGAAACATAGTTATTTGAAGGTTCACCCAAATTTTCGTTAAAAGGATTTGAAACAAACTGATTGGTTTCTGTTACCTCATTAATATTTTGAGGCTCAAAATTCGCAGCCTGTTCGTTTTCATGCACACCAAAAGTGGCGTTCATAAATCTTCGCCTCTGCTCGTATGCATTATAGTCATAAACATCGGGAATATCGCTTACATTTGTTTCAGCAATATTATTGTCGCTGAAATAATTTTGAGTTTGGTAACCATAATCTTCACTAGGAAGCCCCGTATAAAAACTTGTTACATTTTCGTTGCCATAAGAAACATAAGAATTGTTGTCAGAATTGTCTATGTATTCGTTAGTAACTTCGCCAACAACATCGCTTTCGTCATAAGATAATGGCTGAGGTCTGTTACTGCCATCTTCATAGTCGTTTGCGTTTACCGTAAGTTCGTCCAAAACATCGTCATTGCTGAAATTTTCGTTGTTTTCAAAAGAATAATTTGGTCTGTTTTCTCCCACTCTTTGAGTATCGCTCGAATAAACTTTTTCACGCAATTTGTGAGTTTTCAGTTTCTTTATGTGAGGCTGAGTAAACTTTCCGTAAAATTGAAAATCCACAAAAAGACCAATAAATATCGTTGCCAAAATAACATAAACAACAATTGTTCCCATTCCGCCCAAAGCAAGAGAAATTATTCCGCCCAAAATAGAACCGAAACTGCCAAGCAAAGAAAAACTTTCATAAGACGAAGCCAAATAAGCTTTTAATGTTTCTGCATCAACAATAGCGTTTAAAGGCTTATAGGTAGCAATGGAATGAACCGCAAGAAGCACAGAAAGCACAGCAATAACAATGTATGTTGTTGATTTTATTCTTCTGCTATACGAAAAGCCCAAAAACAAAGCCAAGCTAATTAAGCCCAAAAATACGGAAAGCGGAAAAACCATGTAACCGAAAGTTCCGACCAAAATGTTTCCAAAAGGCAAAACAAAACAAGTGCAAGAAAAGATAAAAACAAGAGAAAAAACTAGCAGAAAAATCAGCCCTGCTATTTTCTTTCGTGTAAATCCAAAATTATTGCCCATTCTTTCCAAAATCCACCTCTAATTAATTTGGCTAATAAGGTCATCAAATTCAATTGAAATATCATGACCCAAATAAACAACCACCATTTTGCGGAAGTCTAAAATTTTCTTCAAAGCTTTGTTAACATCTTTGTGTGAAAGCATTTCGATTTTAAGTTTTTCTGTGTTTTCACTAAAAGATTGTTTTGTGAGTGCAACAGTCTTTGCAGAAAACAATGCATTTTCAAGCACATTGTCATAAGTATTTATAAAGTTTGTTAAATAAACTCGCTTTTCTGCCTCAAACTCATCAACATCAATATCTCTGTTTTTAACATCTTCATAAAGCGCTTTAACAAAATCAAAAATATGCTCTTTTGCTTTGTCAAAATCAACAACAACATCAAAAGTTATGTTTCCGTTGTTTGCATAATATTTTGTTTTGATTTTTGTTTCGTTAAAATAGGTTTTGTTTGAAAGTGCCAAGTTTATGTTTTTAAGCAAAATCGGCTTAACAATTTCAAGCAAATATTTTTCTTTTTCCTTGAATGAAACAGTAGGAAAAGCAACGGAAATTCTTGTTTGATTAAGTCTTTTTACTCTTCCCTTGCAAGAGCCGACAATATTGTCTACCTCAGAAACATATTTAAGTTTTTTATATTCGGTTTCATTTTCTTTCATTCTGTCAAAGAAATAGATTTTTGCATATTCGTAAATTTCGTCTTGATTTATATCGCCAACCACAGAAAGTATTGTGTTTCTTGGAGTGAAAACTTTTTCGAGAAAGTCTTTGGCATCAAGCGCTCTGAACCTTGAAACCGAAATATTTGTTCCCGGCTTTGGATTTGCCAAACCTGTTCTTGGATAAAGCGTTGAATTGATAAGTTTGCTTAAAATATATTGAGGGCTGTCTTGAAGCATTGCAACTTGACTAAGTTGAACCCTTCTTATTTTTTCGCCAACCTCCAAAGAAAAATTAGTATCAAAAGCGATTTCCGATAAAATCTCTATGGCTTTTTCAACATTTTCTCTTGGGCAAAGCGCACTGATTGTTATGCTTTCTTTTGAATTATGTGGGGTAAGAATAATACCGCTTGCCTTTGCATAACTTGCAAGTGAATCTTTGCTTGGATGCTTTTTTGTGCCCATAAGCATAATTTTTGTGAGGTAATCACTTATTCCGCTTTGGAAGTTTTTTTCTGACTGAGTTCCACCCGCAATATGAAGAACCACACATGAAATTTTTTTGTAGATCGGAAGAGCGTCGTGTAGGGAAAGAGTGTAGATCTCGGTGGT
>CAQFKO010000018.1 GCA_948787875.1 uncultured Eubacteriales bacterium | reverse complement strand
CAAAAAAAAATGATACATAATGTATCATTTTTTTAACCACGAAGTTCCAAATTATTTTTCTTCAAAAAGTCTACAAACTCAGTTCTAAACTTTTCAATTTCTTCACCTGTAAGTGTATGGTCAAAACTGCACAAGTTAAATCTAAGTGTAACTGATTTTTTATCTTTTAATATTTGACTGTTTTGATAAATATCAACCAAACTAAATCCTGACAAAATTTTATTTTTATATTTTCCGATAATTTTTGACAGGTCTGCAAAAATCATATCGGCATCGCAAACAATATTAAAGTCAACATCGACCGATTGATATTTTGAAATACTCTTAATCTTTTTTGCATAAGCAATTGTATTTGCAAATTTGTTAAAATCTATTTCAAGCATAGCAACATTAAATCTTTTGTCAATAGCTGATTTCACTGTTGGGTGAATCACACCCATATAACCAAAATCAGCAACTCTTGATTTTATTCTGAATGAATTTACGGGATTAAAATATTTTGGCGCATCACCCACTTCAAGCATAACATCAATTCCTATAAGATTTTTTGATAAATCAAATATAGCGGTTTTTAATTCAGTAAAAAGTTCATATTCCGACTTATTAGTGCTTGCAAAAACAACAGCAAGTTTTTTGTCTTCAACACAATTATTCTCTTCGTCAAGTCCAGAAACCACTCTTCCTATTTCAAATACTCTAATATCAGAATAATTATTTTTGTTTTCTTCCAAGCATCTAAGAAGAGTCGGAACAAGTTCGCTCCTAATTCCGCTTTGACCGGCATTAGACGAATCCATAAGCGAAACATAAGAGGTTGTTTCAATTTTATGTTGTCTGTTAAATTCTTCATAATTCCAAATATAAGAATGAATTTCATTGGCATTATATTTTTCGGCAAGCATCAACTTAGCCTCATATTCATATTCAACAGATTGAATTATTTTTTGAGGCTCGGTATTAGATTTTAACGGCATCGGCAAAATATTATCATAACCATAAAGCCTTGCAACTTCTTCAACCAAATCTTCTTTAATAGAAATATCTTTTGTTGCCCTAAAACTTGGAACATCAACAACAAGTTTATCACCATTTTCGGAAATCGAAAATTCAAGTTCAGTCAACTTTTTAACAATAAATTCCTTGGAAATTTCCGCACCAACAATTTTGCTAATAAACTTAGGCACTAGTTCAATTTGAATTTTTGGATATTTATAATTATAACAATCACTAAATCTTGAAGACACCTTAACTCCACCGTCAATTTCTTTTAATAAATACAAAATTCTTGAAAGTGCAATTGATGTAAATTCAGGGTCAAGAGATTTTTCGTATCTTTGCGAAGCATCAGTAATAAGTCCAATAGCCCTTGCAGTTCTTCTGATGTTGGCATAATCAAAAACAGCCGCTTCAAACAAAACAGAATTTGTATCATCACCAATACCCGATTTGAGTCCGCCTTTAATTCCCGCAATAGCAACAGGCTCTTTATTTTCGTCAGCAATAATAGTTGCCGATTTTGGCGGAATATGCTCCTCTCCTTCAAGAGTAGTCATTTTTATATTTCCGTCAGACTCAATAACATTAATTCCTTTAACAATTTTATTATCAAATGCGTGCATAGGCAGTCCAAGGTCAAGCATAACATAGTTTGTTAAATCGGCAAGCAAATTAATCGGTCTCATTCCCGCATAACAAAGTCTAATACCCATTTTTCTGGTAGAAACTTTTTCGGAAATATTTTCAACAGATATTGCAGAATATCTATAACAATTAGGCGTATCAATCTTAACCGAAATTTCAGGCAAATTTGAATATTCATTCAAATCACTTGTAGGCATTTTGTTAAGCTCTCTGTCAAAAATCGCAGCAAACTCACGCGCAATTCCATAATGACCCCAAAGGTCAGGTCTGTTTGTTAAAGATTTGTTGTCTATTTCAAAAACAACATCATCAATAGGCCAAACTGTTTTTATATCTTGCCCAATAACAACATCTTCTTTTATATCCATAATGCCATCATCATCACTGCCAATTCCAAGTTCGGTTTCAGCACAACACATACCATTAGACTCAACTCCGGCAAGTTTAGCAGCTTTTATTTTGCCCGCACAAACACTTCCCCCAACCTTGCACACAGCAGTAACCATTCCCTCATAAACATTAGGAGCACCGCAAACGATTTGAGTAACCTCATCACCAAGGTCAACTTTCAAAATATGCAAATGATTTGATTCCGGATGCTTTTCCACCTTTAAAATCTTTCCAAACACAACATTTTGAATATCTTTTCCTTTATATTCAACGCCCTCAATTTCAGCAGTTGATAGATTAAATCTTTTTACAAGTTCATCAGTATCAATTCCCGAAAGGTCAACATAATCACTTATCCAATTAATAGAAACTTTCATTTTTTCTCTCCTTACATCTTAGTCTTAAATTGACTCATAACTTTTAAATTATTGCTGTTAAGATATCTGATATCATCAAGATTTGTTCTTATCATAACAAGCCTGTCAAAACCAAGTCCAAAAGCAAAACCGTTATATTGTTCAGGGTCAACGCCTGCCATTTTCAAAACATTAGGGTGAATCATGCCACAAGGACAAAGTTCAAGCCAGCCCGAACCGCCACAAGTGTGACAACCCCTTCCCGAGCAGAAAGGACACCTTGCGTCCATTTCATAACTTGGCTCGGTAAATGGAAAGAATCCCGGTCTAAGTCTTACTTCAATATCTTTTTTAAACAATGCTTTAAGCATGGCTTTTTCAAAATAGATAAGGTTTGCAACGGTAACATTCTTCCCCACAACAACACCTTCAAGTTGGAAAAAAGTATTTTCATGTTTTGCGTCAAGTTGCTCATTTCTAAAAACCCTTCCCGGAAAGATAACTTTGCATTCAGGACCATAGGTTCTTATAATTCTGTTTTGCGCAGCACTTGTTTGTGTTTTTAAAAGTTGACCGTTAGAAAGCCAAAATGTATCTTGCATATCACGAGCAGGATGATTTTTTGGAACATTAACAGCCTCAAAGTTGTTATATTCTGTTTCAACCTCGCAACCGTCCTCAACCACAAAACCCATGTTTTTAAAAATATCGCAAACTTGTTTTTGAATAATTGTTCTTGGATTAAGTGAACCCGTTTTTGTGTCCACAGGAAGAGAATAGTCAAACATCTTGGTATTTTTTATTTCTCTTTCGGTGGCTTTTTCTGCCAAAGACTCTTTTATTGTTTCAATGCAATTTTCAATTTTTGATTTAAGAGTATTAATTTTTTGACCGAACTCTTTTTTCAGTTCAACAGGCACTTCTCTGAATTTTGCCATAATGTCTGCCACTTTTCCCTTTTTGCCCAAATATTTAAGTCTTACAGCTTCAAGAGATTCAGGGCTGTCAATTTGTTTTGAATCTTCTTCAAAACATTTTTCTGTTTCTACAATGTTGTTTAATTCCATAAAATTCTCCTTAAATAAAAGTTTTGCAAGAACTTTTTAATAAAATCAATTAAATTTTGCGATTTTTTGCAAAAAATAAAAGCCTTGCCGCCTAAACATAAGGACGCAAGACTTGTGCGTGGTACCACCTTAATTCGTGAAAAATTTCACCTCATTTGCTTTAACGATAGCTCAATCGAAATATATTTCTATATTCAGCTCCGGTGCCGAAATTCATTTAAGTTTCCTGTATTTTGCTTACAGCCAAAGGCAAAACTCTCTAAAACATTTCACTCAAACTACTTAATCACTTTCATAGCTTTTCTGATAATATTTGCAGTTTATCACAATAAAAATTCTTTGTCAATAAAATAAATTAAAATTCCAAATGCTTAATACCTTTCTTGTCAGAATATCTATAAAGCACAAACTTTCTTCCAATACTGCAAACCTGTTCCGCAGAAAGTTTTTCAGACGCCTCTATCAAATATTCTTTAACACCCATTTCGGCGGTTTCAAGCACACTGACCTTTACAATCTCATGCGCAACAAGTTCTCTGTCTATTTGAGCAAGCACATTTTCCGAAAGCCCGTCTTTGCCCACAATAGTTGTTGCAGTCACATTGCTAGCAATGCTTCTGAGTTTTGCTCTTTGTTTTGATGTTAACATAATTTCTCCTTTAATCTTTCATTTCAAAATCAATATCTTTGATTCTGATAATCGAATTTTCATCTGCACCCATTTTTTTTAGCGACTTAATAATTCCCTTATCTTTTAACACCTTTTGAAAATATGCAAAAGAATGAGGGTCATCTAAAACCACTCCTCTAACAAGCTCGTCAATAAAGCCGCCCACAATTTCATAAGCCCCGTCATCAGCAACAATAATTTCATATTTCCTTGGGTCAGGTCTTTCATAAACAAAAGGTTCATATTCAAGCTTTTGTTTTTTAGGAAGAACACTCAACTTAGAAATTGTAAGTTTCAAAAGTTGTTCAAGATTTTGGTTGCAAGCGGCTGACACTTCAACCATTTCATATTTAGTTTTAAGTTTAGAAATTTTATTTTTAAATTCTTCAACCTTTGCCCTGTCATTAACAAGGTCAAGTTTGTTAAGCACAATAATCTGTGGCAAACTTTCAACACTGTTCCCATGTTTTTTTAATTCGTTGTTAACAATAACAAAGTCAGAATATGGGTCACGGCCCTCACTTCCCGCAATATCAACAACATGCAAAAGCAACCTCGTTCGCTCGATATGCCTCAAAAAATAATGTCCAAGCCCAATGCCTTCACTTGCTCCTTCAATAAGCCCCGGAATATCAGCAAGCACGAATGACCCGCCTGCATATTTGCAAACACCGATATTTGGAGCAAGCGTTGTAAAGTGATAATTTGCAATTTTAGGCTTAGCATTGGTAAGCATAGAAAGCAAAGAACTTTTCCCAACATTAGGCAGCCCTATAAGACCAACATCTGCAATAGTTTTAAGTTCCAAAATAACTTCTTTTTCTTCACAAATTTGACCTGTTTGAGAAAATGAAGGACGCTGCCTTACCGAAGATTTAAATCTTGCATTGCCAAGACCTCCTTCTCCGCCTTTTAACACAACAATTTGCTCTCCATCATCAAACAAATCACAAATAATATTCTCTGTTTCATTATCTCTTATTACTGTTCCGCATGGTACTTTAATAATAAGATTTTCACCGTTTTTTCCTCTTTTGTTAGTGCTTCCGCCGTTTCCGCCTGCCTCTGCCCTAAAATGTTTTGTAAACCTAAAATCAATCAAACTGTCAATTCCTCTGTCGGCAACAAAAATAACAGACCCGCCGTTTCCTCCATCACCGCCGTCAGGTCCACCCTTTTCAACATATTTTTCGGAATGGAAACTTGTTTTTCCATTTCCGCCGTTTCCCGCCTTAATAAAAATTTTAACTCTGTCTAAATACATACTCTCTCCAATTAAATAACTTTATTTTTATCAAGATAATATTTGCAATAAGAAGATAACTCACAGTTTTGGCAATTTGGCCTTTGAGATTTGCAAACATATCTTCCATGAAGCACCAAGGCATAGTGAAATTTAATCCACTTATTTTTAGGCAAAACCATTTCCAAGTCTTTTTGAGTTTTTTGAACATTATCGGAATTAGCCAGCCCAAGCCTGTTAGAAACCCTAAACACATGAGTATCAACAGCAATCGCAGGAATTTCAAATGCCATAGAAAGAACAACATTAGCCGTTTTCTCACCCACACCTGCAAGGCTTTTTAAATCTTCTTTTTTGCTTGGAACTTCTCCGTTATATTTCTCCACCAAATCTTTTGAGCAATCAAGAATATGTTTTGCCTTATTATGAAAAAAGCCACAAGAACGAATTTTTTGTTCAAGCTCTTCTTGTGACAACTTCAACATTTTTGCAGGAGTGTTATATTCTTTAAAGAGCTCCTTTGTAACCAAATTAACTCTTTTGTCTGTGCATTGTGCCGAAAGAATAACCGCCACCAAAAGCTCATAGTTTGACGAAAATTCAAGTTCGCATTTTGGCGATTGATAAATTTTATCAATAAGGCTAATCAACTTGGCAGACTCATTTAAACTCATCTTTTATCTCCCGTTCTTTCCGACATCTTTTCATAAACAATTGTTAAAAGCTTAAAACTCATAGCATCTTCAAATGTTCTGATGTTAAGCCCTGTGATTTTATAAATTTTTTCAATTCTATATAGCAAAGTATTTCTGTGCAAAAAAGCATTTCTGCTAGTTTCAGAGATGTTAAGATTATTTTTAAAAAATGCATTAATACATTCAACAAGTTCTTTGTCTTTCATAACAGAAATAATTTCCGAAGTCAAAAACTTTTCACTTATACCCGCCTTTTCGTCAGAATTTAAGCAGTTCATAACATGGTCGCAAAATTGAGAAAAAACCGTGCAATCCAAATTTGAAGCGTTGGCATTTTTTTCACATTTTTCTGTAATATTGGCACTGTTAATTTTTCCTGATAGATAATCCATAAAAATCTCCTCATTCTAGTCAAGATTATAGCAAATTTTTTTTTATAATACAATAATTTTGCATAACTATTTAAAAAAGCTTTGTTCCATCTAAATTAGAATATATAAAAATTTGCCCATTTTTAACTTTAAAATCAAACTCTTCGTCAGACAAATCTTCAAGTTTTAACTCTCCGCAAAAGTAAACGGAAACCTTTTCGGCATCGCCCGCGTCAAGTTTAAGTCCATCAAGATTTTTATAAAATCGCTTATTGATTTCAATTTCCCTAACGCCCTCTTGGCAAAAATAATAAGCACTTTCCGTTTTATATATTATTGCCTCAAAATTATTAAAACCTTCAACAAATTCAAAAATATTTTTTCTGATATAAGATGTTTCAAAATCTTTAATACTGTCAAACACAAACAAATCTCCGTCACAGAGATAAAGCACTTTTTTAAAGTTAATTTCCGTCAAAAAATCTTTATAATTTTTATAGCCACTTTCAGAAAAAGCGCAAATTTGAGCATTATTTTGTTCAAAAACAGTCTTATAAGCCTCAATCATATTATTTTTATCATTTTCTTCAAGCTTATCTAGTTGGTCATCCAAAAACAATATTGTTGGATTTTTCAAACAAGACCTCATCAAACAAAACAGCCTTTTTTCTAGCAAAGAAAGTTTTTTAATTTTGTAATTTGGCGTTTTATCAATGTGCCATTTTTTTAATAATTCAATAATCTTTTCTTCGCCAAGACTGTCCATATTAATTGTCTTGGTCAAATAATCAAGATTAAACTTAATGGACTTATTTTCAAATAAAACAGGATCAGAGAGCAAAAGCGAAAAATTTTTATTTTTATCATCAATCTCTTTAAGTTCTTTTCCATTTAGTTTTATACTGCCAAGATAAGTTTCGTCAAATCCCGAAAGCACTTTAAGCAAAGTAGACTTTCCCATTTCCTTAGAGGCCAATAATAGCAATCTGTCATTTTTTTCAAAAGAAAACTTAGCCCCCTTAACAGTCATAGGGCTTCTGTAATAACTGAAAAATAAATTATTGACTTCAAAAAACATAATAATAAACCAAATCCAATATAACAAAATCAGGCATATGACAACTGCCATATGCCTTCAAATTTATTTTGTTTTAATCAAACCGTAGTTACCGTCTTCTCTTCTGTAAAGCACGCTAACCGTTCCCGAAACAATATCTTTGTAGATATAAAAATCATTTCCGATAAGTTCCATTTGGTTAATAGCTTGTTCTTCATTTAAAAGGTCAAGATCAAACTCTTTAACTTTAACAACTTTTGCAGGTTCAATTTGAGGCATTTCGTCAAAGAACAAAAGTTCTTGTGGATCAACATTTTTAACACTGTCTTTTGCCTTTCCGGAAATTCTGACAATTTGTCTTTCAATTTTAGATAAACAAGTATCAAGGTTTGCATACATATTGTCAGATTCAACTTCGCTTCTTACAAAAAGATTTTTTCCTTTGATTGTAACTTCCATTTTGTATCTTTCTTGTGAACCCGATTTAGAAAGCACAACTTTTGCACTTGCACCCTCTTCCAAATATTTTTCAAACTTAGCAACCTTTTTGTCGATAAGCTCAGTCAATTTTTCCTTTGCAACATAATTTCTTTGAACAATTTCAATTTTCATAATAAAACCCTCCTAATATGGTTTACATAACTATTATAACAACATTTAAAAATTTTTCAAAATGTTTTAGACAAATAAAACGCTTAACATAAAACTTCAAACTTAAACTCACCGCCCACAGCATCAACCAAAACCGCCGAATTATCATTAAGCCTTCCCGAAATAATCATTTCTGCCAATGGGTCTTTTACATCTTTGTCAATAACGCGTCTAAGAGGCCTTGCCCCATAAACTTCGTCATAACCCTTATCACAAATAAGCACCTTTGCACTGTCCGAAATCTTTAAGGTAATATTTTTCTTTTCAAACCTCTTAACAAGCGAAGAAAGCATAATATCCGAAATTTTCATAACGCTGTTTTTAGACAAGCTGTCAAAAATAACAATAGAATCAATTCGGTTAAGAAGTTCGGGCTTGAAGTTATCTCTAAGTTTATCCATCAAAAACTCTTGCGTTTCCACCCTTTTAAGCTCTGGGTGTTCTTTTTCATACTTTCTTCTTGCAAGCAAATCTTGAACACCATTGTTGCTGGTAAGAATGATTATGGTATTTTTAAAATTAACAAGTTTTCCGCAAGAATCAGTCAGTCTGCCATCATCAAAAATTTGAAGCATTATATTAAATATATCAGGGTGTGCCTTTTCTATCTCATCAAACAAAACAACCGAATACGGATTTTTTCTTACAGCCTCAGTAAGTTCCCCGCCATCTTCATGCCCAACATATCCGGGAGGCGCACCGATTAATCTTGAAATAGAATGACTTTCTTTAAACTCACTCATATCAAATCTAAGCACGGCATCTTCGCTGTCAAACAAAATATCACCAAGTGCCTTAGTAAGTTCTGTTTTTCCAACACCCGTCGGACCCAAAAACAAAAATGAGCCAATCGGTCTTTTAGGGTCATTTATATCTGCCCTAGACCTTCTTATCGCTTTTGAGACAACACTAACAGCTTCCGACTGCCCAATAACCCTTGCAGACAAAATATTTTCCAAATTCAAAAGTTTTTCTCTTTCGGAAGATGTAAGTTTATTTACAGGAATATTTGTCCATTTAGACACAACCTCTCTTATATTTTCGGAAGAGATTTCACCAAACGAATTTCCCGTTTTTGCAATTTGTGTTGCCTTAATAGTTTCAATTCTGTCCAAAAGCTGTTGCTTTTGTTGTTTGATTTCGTTTGCGGCTCTATAATCTTGATTTTGCCTGCAAATCTCTTTTTGTCTGTCAAGTTCACTCAGCTTATAATTAATTTCTCTAACTTCGTCAGGCATAACAGAACGATTTACTCTGACTTTGCTACAAGCCTCATCAATAAGGTCAATAGCTTTATCAGGCAAAAATCTGTTGGTAATATATCTTATAGAAAGATTAACAGCAGCCTCTATTGCTTCATCAGAAATTTTTACATTGTGAAAATTCTCAAACGAATTTCTTATTCCCTTTAAAATAAGAATAGTATCTTCGGCAGTTGGTTCTTCCACCTTAACAGGTTGAAAACGCCTTTCAAGTGCGGGATCTTTTTCAATATACTTTTTATATTCGTCAAGAGTTGTTGCCCCAATACAGTGAAGTTCGCCTCTTGCAAGATATGGCTTTAATATATCTGCGGGCGAAATTTCCCCTGCCTTTGAACTTGCCTCTGCGAGCATATGAATTTCATCAATAAAAACAATAATCTCTTCATGCTCTTTTATGCAAGTAATGGCACTTTTAAGTTTTTGTTCCATGCTTCCCCTAAACTTTGTGCCCGCCATAAGCGAAGCCAAATCAAGAGAAAAAATTATTCTTCCGCTTATAGCTTCGGGAACATCACCAACCATCATTCTGTATGCCAGACCTTCAACAACCGAAGATTTTCCAACACCCGGCTCACCAATAAGAACAGGATTGTTTTTTGTTTTGCGACAAAGTATTTCTATTGCTCTTTCGGTTTCCTCATCTCTTCCGATAACTTTAAAATCTTTTATTCCCGCAACTTTTTGTGAAAGATTTTCACCTATGTTTTTTAACTCTTCGGGAAGTTCAACATCACAAGAAATAGGCTTTTTTGTTGCAAAATCAACATTCTTGTTTTCAAATAGTTTTAAAGCACAATCACCAATCAAATTAGCAAGTTTATTTTTAAGCGATTCAATATCAATTTTAAACACGCCTTGCAAAAATTTTGTTGCTTTTAATTTTTCATTCAAAATCAAAAACAGCAAAACAACCTCAATTTCTATTGAATTTATGCCGTTTTTTTGACAAAAGTCAGAAGATTTTGCAAAAATTTCGGAAACAGTCTTAGAATATGAAATTTCATTTGGCACATTTTTGTTATCATTTTTAATATAAGAAATCAAAACTTTTTCATAAGTATCGTCACTAACACCAATGCTCGCAAAAAGCCTGACCGCCCTATCTTGTTTAACAGTCAAAATGCCATATAATAAATGCTCTGATTCAAGTAAAGGCTGTCCAAGCCTCCTGGCCAATTTTGCCGAATTGTTAATTGCAATTTTCAGTGAATTTGAAATCATAAATTTGCTCCTATTTTATTCTTTTAGCTTTTAAAATTCGTTCAAGAAATCCTGCACGATACTTATCTAGTTCACTTCCTGCAACTGATGAGCCGGAAATTTTTGTAAGCGAATATGGCTGAATATCAACAATAAGTTTATCTAAAAACTCAACATTTTTAAATTTAATCAAATCTAGTGCCACTCCCATTTTAAGCTCTCCAATAAGTTTTCCAGCTTCGTCAACATCAATCTTAAAGCAATTGGTAAGAATGCCCCATGCTCTGAAAACTTTGTCTTTAACATCATCAATATGTTTAAAACTAAGAAGTTCCGTTCTTGCCCTAACTTCCATTTCTGCAATTTTTATTGCAATTTCAGTTAATTTAACAACATAATCACTTTCTTTCTTTCCAATTGTTTGAGCGTTTTGCAACGTGTAATAATAGGCCTGACCACCAATATCCTCGTCTTCATTAATAGCAAAATCTATTCCTTGATTTGCCAAACTTGCAGAAATATCTTTAATTTTTTCTTCAATGGTAAGTGCGGGCAAAAACAAAGTAATGCCGGCTTTAAATCCCGTTCCGACATTTAAAATATCAGAAGTCAAAAAGCCAATAGAATCATCATAGGCAATATCTAGTTTTGATAAAATTTGGCTGTCAATATTATTTAGCTTTTCATGAGCGGCAATCAGTGCAAGACCGTCAAGTTTGCATTGTTCGCAAAGATGGTCGCTTTCATTAATCATAATAGAAACCGCCTCGTCCGAAGAAAGAACAACAGCACCATAACCCACAGCATCAAGCAACCTGTTAGAAATCAACTTTTTTTCTCTCATAATATTAACATCAAGTTCGGGTAAAGTTTTCATTTTATAGAGTTTATAATTGTCGTCTAACGCCAAAATCGTATCGGCAAGTTTGTTTAAAACCTTAATTCCCTCAACCCCATCAAGCATTGATGGAAATTCAAAGCCAACCAAATTTCGCAAAAACTTAACTTTGCTACAAACCACAATAGAACTGTAATCTTTCATATCAAAGTTCTCCTTTAAGTTTTTCGATTTGATTTTTCAAAGATTCTGCAACAATATAATTCTCTTCGTCTGCCGCCTTTTGTTTTTGCAGTTCAAGTTCGGCAAGTTTTTCTTTGATTTTTATTTTAGAAATATGCTTAGCGGAAATTTTTCCGACATGATTAATCGAACCCTGCTTTTTTAAGATCAAACTTCTTATTTCATTTTCAAAAATTTTATAACAAGTTGCACAGCCCACAATTCCCGATCTTAGCACCTCAGTTAACTTGGTATTGCATCTTGGACAAGTTTTTTCATTAACAAAACTAGGGTTTGAGCCATTGTCATCAAAAATAATTTTTGTATTATCAAAATCAAACATAACCCCTCCACTATTTAACCATAAGTTTCATTAAAACATTTTTAAAAGCTTTCGACCTAACTTTATCTTTTATTGTAAACGGCATAATCAAAGAATCATCAGATAAAACCGTTTCAATAATATTTTTTTCGCCATCATCTATAATATTATCCGTCAAAAGTTTATCAAGAATTTGGCACATACGCTTAAAAGACAATTCTTCTCCAATGCTATCAGTAACAAGCGAAGACAAATAAGAATTTGAATCAGAATTAATTACTTTGGAAATTTTTATAAATCCGCTTCCACCGCGTTTGCTTTCTTTAACAAATCCTCTGTCAAGAGTAAACCTTGTGTCCAAAACGTAATTGATTTGGCTTGGAGCACAAGAAAAGTATTCCGCAAGTGAATTTCTTGAAATCTCCACAGAATCACTCTCATTAATTGTAGCAATAATAAATTGCTCTATTGCGTCTGAAATGTTTGCCATTTTTCCTCCTAAAACTTTTAGTCAAAGATAGTCAAATTACAACATAATATTACAACGAGAAGCACTCATTAGTCAAACAAAATACAACTTTAAATAATCAATTTCAAAAATAAATACAAATAAAATTTTTGCAACAAAAAAAAACGCTAAGATGTTAGCGTTTTAATTTTAAGTTATGCTTTAACAAAAACTATTCCAATTGTTCCCGGACCTGCGTGTGCACCAACAACCGGACCAACAGACAATCTTCTTATCTTTACATTAGCTGCAACCGCCTTAATTTTTTCGGCAAGTTCATCACCCACAATTTTGTTATCGGCATCAATAATATAAGTTTCATAACTATCATTGTTTCCATATTCTTGTGAAAATTTTGTTACCATATAATCAAGTGCTTTTTTAGTTCCCTTAACAGTGCAAAGTTTATCAAGTTTTCCCTCTTTTGTAACGGTCAAAATAGGTTTAATGTTAAGTGCCCCACCAAAGAATGCCGCAGCCGAAGAAATTCTTCCGCCTCTCTTTAAATATTGCAAGCTGTCAACATAAAAATAAACAGCAACTTTATTTTTAAACTCATTCAAAAATTCAATAACTTCTTCGTCAGACTTTCCGCTATTGTGAAGTTTGCAAGCTTCAATAGCTTGAATTCCACCACCAAGAGAAATATTTTTTGTATCAAAACAAATAACTTTTCTTTCAGGATATTTTTCTTTCAAAATATTTATAGCGGTTTGCATATAGTTAAATGTTCCCGAAAGTTCAGAGCTGAAATGAACATACAAAACATCTTTGCCCTTTGCAAGAACAGGCTCAAAATAGTTAAGATAATCTTGGGAGTTTAGTGCAGAGGTAGTAACAATTTCGCCACCTCTCATAAGCTCATAAAACTCTTTAATATCGGTGTTTTTTCCAAAGTCATAAACTCTTTCTTCACCTTTAATAGTATAAGGCATTCCAATAACCTTCATTTTAAGGTCTTCGGCATCAGTATAAAACATTTCGCAATCTGTATCGGTAAAAAATACACTACTCATAATTTTCTCCTAAATTGTATTAATTTGATTATATCAAATAAAAAATAATTTTGTCTAATATTTTTTAACAAAAATAAACAAAATTTAAATTTGTTTACTTTAACATAATCTTTTATCTAATGTAACATATCACAAAAATCGCAATTTATAATAAAATATAATGAAAATTTGCTTAAAAATATTAAATTTAAATAAAATTTATGCGATTTTACATATTTTTAGAACTGTGAGAAGTTTTCTTTTTGCGATTTGTTGCAACAACTTTGCCGTCAACAATTAACTTTTCTTCCTCAAAATTATTTTGCTTTACTACCTCTTCCAAAAGCTCTTTGTTGATCTTTGGCTCTTTTCTTAGCTGTAACATATCTTCCGATTTAATTTCATTGTTTTTGTTATCTTTAAAATTAATTGCACTGAGTTTATCTGCAACTGATTCATATTCAGCCAAAACTTTTTTAATTTCTTCTACCTTTTTAATATAATCTTTTATATTTTTTTTAACCAAAGATTTGCTGTCGTCATCAGAAAATTTAATCGGATCAATTTTAAGAAGTCCTATCAACTTTTTTTCCAACTCCTTAAATTTTAAAAGCAATTCTTTTTGTCCGCTATCACTATTCTTCATTACTTTCCTTCTCCTCAATCAAAAATTTATCCTTAAAATAAGCCAAACTCGGAATACTACCTTTTGCAACATCGCCAAGAACAGTAACATACATTTCGCCGTTTTTATTAAATATTTTGCCGGCAACTTTTTTTATGCCAAAAGCATTAACCGTGTTTCTCAAATTCTTTTTATCTTTTTTTGAAAGATAAAATATTTTTCCGAAACTTAAATAATCGTTCATGTTGATTTGACACCTAACACTAGGTTTTGTCGGAAACTTTTCATCATCAATATAAGCAAGATTTTTTCTGTATGTTTCGGCATAATTTTCTTCAACGCCTTCAAAAACAATTCTTTGAATTTCCTCTGCAATAATATCAACAATTTCCTTAATCTTATCTTTTGTTGTTTCAAACAAAATATTGAATAGCGATCCGTTTGAAAAGCAAGAATAATCACAATCTATTCTATAAATCAAACCTTTGTTTCTGAGTCTTAAAAACAACTCACCTTGCGAACTGCACAAATATCTTGCAAGAAAAGTATAGTTATAATTTTTTCCAAAAATTTCTAGCTCGGTTGCAAATGACTTAAAAGACATCAAAACCGAAACTTTTTCTTGCCTTGTTTTAAAAATTTTCAACGAACTTTTTTTATCAATAACAGCAGTATTATAATAACTTTTTTTCAATTTAAAATTGCTATCAAAATCAAGTTTGTTTATAAAATGCTCATTGATTAATTTTTTTATTTTAGAAGCAGACAAAGACGAAACCACTGAGCAAACAAAGTTATTTGAAATAAAGTACTTTTGTTTAAAATTAACAAGATCCTTAAATTTAATTTTATCAATATTTTCTGCGGTCTTTCCAACAATATCACTTGCACAACTTGCAATAGAAACCGCTTGCTTATAATTTTTTACATAAGGGTCAAGTTGCTCAGAGTCTTCACACATAACAAGTTCTTCTTTAACAACCTCTTTTTCGGTATCGAAAAATTCGTCGTCGATAACAGAATTAAGCAAAACATCACTTGAAAATTCAAGTGTTTTATCAAGCATTTTGTTTGTTCTGAAAAATTTTAAAAGAATATAGTCCATGCTGGTTGAGGCGTTCAAAAAAGAAATCTTGCTTCTGTCTGCTTCAACTTCGGCATTGGTTCTGTTTTTTGTCTTTTTAAAAAGCATATGCTCCAACAAGTGAGCAGTTCCCATTTTTTTCTCATTAAATGCACCCACCCTAAATCCAATCAGTGCAGCAGTGCTGTTGCATAGCCTTGATTTAGAATAAAGAAGCACTCCACCACCATTTAGTTTTATAATTTTACTTTTCATTTAACACCTTATAGTCCATTTTTTGTGATCAAATAATTTAGTTTGTTATTTAGCCCTTGCTTTATTATTTCAAGCTTATTATTCATTTTTTTAAGTTCTGCCAAATATTCTTTTAAAGCTTCAAACTCTTCCAAAACAAAACTTTCATTTGGGTTTAATCCAAAATCTGTAAACTTAAAATATTCATGAGCAAAATAGTTTCGCTTTTCCAGCAATGCTTTAAGCTCATTGATTTCATCATAAGCCAAACTTTTTGACTCATACAAAATGCCCACCAACTGCCCAAAGGTCATGGTCTGCATTTTTTGTTTTAAATAAGCGGCATCATCTTTAACTTGTGCAAAATCAGCACTTGTCATAACCTTGTGTCTTGAAAATTCTTTAACAATTTCACTGAGTTCACAAATTTCAAGAGCAATAGCTTCTATATGCTGAGTAAGCTCAATTATCTTTCCCACTGCGCAATAAATTCTGTTCATAAATTTCTTCCTAATTAAATTTTAAAGAATTTAAAAATATTGTCAATCAAAATTAAAAAGCACAGTCAATTAACTGTGCTAAATAAACTTTAATTACTTTTTGTTATATTTATAAAAGCCTTCACCCGATGCCATTCCAAGTTTGCCATCATCAATATATTTTTTCAGCATGGCAGCCATACCCTTAAAGTTGTAAGGTGCTAAAAATGATGGAATTTTAACATACATCAAAACAATGTTATAAGCAGTTGTAAGCCCAACAGTATCTAAAATTCTGAATGGACCTTTTGGCGAACCCGTTCCAAGAGTCCAAGCCTTATCAATGCTTTCGGGATCGGAAACTCCATTAACATAAAGATCCATTGCAGAGAACAAAAGCGGAACAAGCATTGAATTAAGCAAATATCCTGATTTCTCTTTGTTTACAGGAAGAGGAATCATTCTTATTTCTTTTGCAAACTCCATAATTTGATCAAAATAAACTCTTTCGGTTTGAGGTTGAGCCATAACCTCTGTCATATTGTTTTTCCAAATAGTGTTGGCAAAATGCAATGATAAAAATTTGTTTGGTCTGCCTGTATGCTTTGCAAATTTTGAAGGTAAAAGTGTTGAAGAATTTGTTACAACAACAGTTTTTTCAGGCAAAACTTTTGCAAGTTTTTTGTAGAATGCAATTTTTTCGTCAACATTTTCAGCCATAGACTCTATCACAAGGTCTGCATCTTCAACAGCCTTTGCCAAGTCTAATTCAAGCTTAATGTTTTTGTAAGCCTTGTTAACTTTGCTTGCACATTCCTTTTTGTCAAAATTATCAAGGTCAGCAATTCCAACTGCCCAAACGCTTGCAGTCTTTCCTTCCGGTTTATCCATCAAATTAATGGTATCTGCATAAACCTTTTTTAAATTATCAAGCTTTGGCTGAGTTCTTCCTATGCTTCCCTCACTTCTAAGCCAAATAGTTACATCAAATCCGCAATATGCAGCCTGAAATGCGATTTGACTGCCAAGTACACCACCACCGGCAACAACAACTTTTTTAAAACTCATAAAATCTCTCCTTATTAAATTATATTATTATCTTATATATAAAAGCACATCAAAGTCAACTTAAAACTATTACTTATCAAAATTTATTTCTTTAACAATTTTTTCAAGCTTTTCCGCCAATTGTTTGTGCCCAATTTGATTTAAATGAAGCCCATCGATTCCCACTTCCAAATCACTGTTATCAACAAAAATAATGCCATTTTCTTCACAATAATTTTTGTATAAAATGTTTACCTCTTTGCATTTTTTCTCTGCACCATCAAATTTGTCATTCTTTCTGATTTGGTTGCATTGTTCTTCATATAAATTTGGTATTCCACAAATAATCGGAAGAATTTTGCCTCCGTCTTGCTCTGACCTATAATTTTCAATAAATTCTACATATTTTGAAAGCATTATTAAAACATCTTGCGCGGAAGCATTGTTTACTTTTTTAAGTTCATTTGTTCCAAGCATCAAAATCAAAATATCAAATTTATCATGGCTGTTTACACATGGCACAAAATAACTAAATCCATTCTTGCCCACCTTTTCCAGTCTTTTGTCTTCCGTACAAAGCGTTCTTCCGCAAAGCCCTTCTTCAATAATTTCAAAGTCGCCATTTAACAAATTTTGCAACAACCTTGTCCACCTTGTATTTTCATCAAACCTCTTGCGAGTAGAACCCGGAATAAACCCCCATGTGTTTGAATCACCATAACATAAAATTCTTTTCATAATATACTCCATCTTTAATAAAAAAGCTCATAAATCGAGAATTTCTTCCCCCTCCTTAAACTACCCCTCTTCGCTCTGACTCAATTATAACATTATTCATTTTAAATTGTCATAAACCCCTGACAACATTTTTAATCTTTTCAAAAATATTTTGTAAGCAAAAAAGGCGTTAAGTTTTAAGAAAAAACAATAAATTTAATTATCTTTATCAAGCAATTTCAAAGCCATTTTATAAAGCGGGTCAAATTCACAACCACAGCTTCCGCATTCTATGTCTGCTTGTTTTATTGCTTGGATTAACTCATTTTTGTCAGCTTTTCCATCTAACCACTGCGAAGCAGGAACAGCTATCAAATCCCAACCGCAATTTGCAAATTTTTCCATAATACTTTTTAATTCCATAATTATTTCTCCTAATTTAAATTTTAACATAAATTTTGCTAACTTGTCTAATATTTTTAAAATAAAAAATGCAACCGAAATTTCATAATTTATAACTACAAAATTGAAAAATTTAAACAAGTTTATCCTTTCCCAATATGCATAAATAAGTATTTTTGCGTTTTAAAACTCCCCTTTACTTAAAATTAAAACAATAAAAAAACCTAACCGAAACCTTAAAAATTGTTCTGGTTAGGTTTATTTTGGTGGGAAGAAGTGGATTCGAACCACTGAAGACGAAGTCGACGGATTTACAGTCCGTTGCATTTGGCCGCTCTGCAATCTTCCCATTTTGGAGCCGTGGTCGAAATTGAGCGGGCAACCGTTTGATTACAAGTCAGTTACCCTTTCTCTTTTCAGCCATCAGCATTTTGGAGCCGGTGGTCGGAATCGAACCAACAACCGTCTGATTACAAGTCAGATGCTCTACCATTGAGCCACACCGGCAAGTGCGCAAATGTAGTCAATATTAAACAATGTTTAAATTAAACTACATTAGCATAACCAATTTTCCATTATTATAGAAAAAAATGGTGCCGCGGGGCGGAATCGAACCACCGACACAGGGATTTTCAGTCCCTTGCTCTACCGACTGAGCTACCGAGGCATTAAAAGTGCTTATTTTTGAGAAAAATAAGCAAAAACTTTGGCGACTCGAAAGGGGCTCGAACCCTCGACCTCCAGCGTGACAGGCTGGCGCTCTAACCAACTGAGCTATCGAGCCAAATTGTTGGTGGGCCTTCACGGACTTGAACCGCGGACCAACCGGTTATGAGCCGGTCGCTCTAACCAACTGAGCTAAAGGCCCAATTAATTAATGCAACAATGGTCGGGGTGGCGGGACTCGAACTCACGACCTCACGGACCCAAACCGCGCGCGCTACCAAACTGCGCCACACCCCGTTAGATTCGTTGCATCAAACTAACGATATAATATTACACTAAAAATAAATAATTGTCAACAAAATTTATAAATTTTTAAAGAATTTTTAGATCATAAAATTTTTTATAAAAAATAATTGAAGATAAATTACTTTTATAATAAAAGAAGCATTAAAAAAAATTTATTACACTTTCCTTTTTTCCTGCAAAAGTTCAAAATATCAGCAAAATAAAAAGCCATTAAATTTAATGACTTTTAATTTGAATATTAGTCCAAACCAAGATAGTTGTTATAAGTTGTTTGTTTGTCATAAACTTTGGTTTTGTCAATTTCTATAATTCTGTTTGCAACGGTTTGCAAAAGCTGATGGTCTTGGCTGGTAAAGAGTATTGGCGACTTATAGTTAATCATACCTTTATTTAGTGAAGTAATGCTTTCAAGGTCTAAGTGGTTTGTTGGTTCGTCAAAAATCAAGAAATTTGCGCCAGACAACATGGCACGGGCAAGCATACATCTTACCTTTTCGCCACCCGAAATACAGTTTGCCTTCTTTTGTGATTCTTCGCCCGAGAACAACATTCTTCCCAGCCAGCTTCTAATAAAGGTTTGATCTTTTTCTTCCGAATACTGAGCAAGCCAATCAACCAAACTAAGCCCGCAATCTTTGAAATATGCATCATTATTTTCAGGAACATAGCAAGGAGTTACGGTTGCACCCCAATCAAAAGTTCCGCTATCGGCAGAGTCTTCACCCATTAAAATTTTAAAAAGCATGGTAACAACATTTGCGTTTTGACACATAAATGCAATTTTGTCGCCCTTGTTGACAGTGAACGAAATGTTTTCAAACAAACCGTTTTTGGTTAAACCATTAACTCTTAAAACCTCGTTTCCGATTTCGCGGTTAGGTTTGAAATCCACATAAGGATATTTTCTGAGTGAAGGTTTTATATCTACAAATTGCAATTTTTCAAGTTCTTTTTTTCTGCTAGTTGCTTGTTTGCTTTTTGATGCATTTGCTGCAAACCTTGCAATAAACTCTTGAAGTTCTTTTGCTCGCTGTTCAGCTTTTTTGTTTTGCTCTTTTGCTTGTCTTTGAAGAAGCTGACTTGTTTCGTACCAAAAATCATAGTTGCCCACAAACATTTCAATTTTGCCATAATCAATATCACAAATATGAGTGCAAATTTTGTTTAAAAAGTAACGGTTATGCGAAACAACGATAACCAAGTTTTCAAACTCAATCAAAAAGTTTTCAAGCCAATTGACAGTTTTTGCGTCTAAGTTGTTTGTAGGTTCGTCCAAAATCAAAATATCCGGATTTTTGAACAATGCTTTTGCAAGCAAAACTTTAACTTTTATTTTTGGATCGATATCTCGCATCAAAACATTAAAAAGTTCTTCACGAATTCCAAGTTCGTTTAAAAGATTTTGCGCTTCACTTTCGGCTTCCCAACCACCGATTTCCATAAACTCATTTTCAAGTTCGCCGGCACGAATTCCATCAGCTTCGGTAAAGTCCAACTTTGCATAAAGTTCGTCTTTTTCACGCATGATTTCCATCAATCTTTCATAGCCATGCATAACCGTTGAAAGAACGGTATAGTCATCCCAAGCCTTTTGATCTTGACCAAGCACACTTAATCTTTTGCCACGATCAATAATTATATCACCCGAACTTGGTTCAATTTGCTTTGTTATTAATTTCAAAAAAGTAGACTTTCCTGCTCCGTTAGCACCAATAATGCCATAGCAATTGCCATCTTCAAATTTCAGATTAACATCTTCAAAAAGAATTCTTCCGCCGAATTGTAATCTTACATTATTAACATTAATCATATTTTCACCCCACAAATTTACATAGCAATTATAAATGATTTGATTAATAATTGTCAATGTTTTCTGCGTTATAAAAATAATTGAATAATTTTAATAAAATTTGCAATCATTTATATAAAGAGGTTTTTATGGCAAACAATAATCAAAGTAAAAGCAAAACAAGTTCTAAAAGCAAAAATTATAATAAATCAACGTTGGCTTCAAAAGGCAAAACAGAAGAAAAGCACACAATCGCAAGTTCTGATAGCAGCGTAAAAGTTGCCGGCTCAAAATCAAATAATGACAAAGACTCAAAGTTTGTTAAACATGTTTGGTGGCTTGATGCCCTGCTGTTTATCGGAGGCACAATTGTTCTTGGAGGAATCGCAACCCTGCTTGGCGGAAAAATGTTCAGCTTTGGAAATTATCAAATGCCACAAGGAATAGTTCCTAAAATAGTTTTTCCTATTGCTTGGGCAATAATTTATATAGCAATCGGAGTTGCTACATTTTTGATGTGGCGTGACAAAGAGATTAAAGCAAGTGATAGAAAAATCAATCTTATAATTTATTTTGTTCATATGTTTTTTAACATAATGTGGCCACTATTCTTTTTCAGACTTGACCTTCCTATTTTTGCAACCGTTTGGCTACTTTTAACCGTTGCATCGGCTTGTATAGTAATGTACAGATATTTTGTTTGCAATTTGCCTGCCGGAATTATATTTTCAATTTATACGCTCTGGCTTATTTATGCACTTTATTTAAACTTGGCAATTTCTATTATAAACTTTTAAAAAACGCAAAAATCAACAAAACTCACATGAAAATCGGTTGAATTTTAAACATTTATTAAAAAATAAAAAATTTATGGAATTTCCATAAATTTTTATTTTGCTGAAACTCAGATCATAAAAATTATTGCAATTGACTTTGCTCATTGCTTTCGGTTTTATTTTTATCTTTGTTTTCACTTTCCAATTTTAACCTTTGCGCACGAAGAATTTGCAAAGAAATAGTTGCTTTATTTTCAAATTGCTCTTCTTCATTTTGTATTTGTGCTTCTTTGATTTCCTTTTTTGAAACCTTTTCTACCGTGCCCTTTTCTTCTGCTTTTTGCGTTTTAGAATTAAGCAACTCTTCCTTTTTTCTTTTTCTTTTCTTTGCGAAACCATAAATTCCCAAAGTAAAAAGGTTTGCAAAAAATGATTTAATTTTTGAGTCTTTTGGTTTGGTTGATTTTTCAACATTTATAGAATTTATTTTTGTAACATTAGTAGTTGAATTATTTCCACTTACAACTATTTCTTCTTTTTTAACACTTTCAAACATAAATCTTCCTCTACTTTAATTAATTATCAGACAAAGTAAATTGACTTGGATGCTTTTTGAAAAAGTCAAATTTTGCTTCAATAAAAAGTGGCTTATGATTTTGTTTGTCATTAAAATAATTATAAATAGGTTCATTGATTTTGTTAAAATCAAACACCTCGTCAGACACTGCCAAATATTTTGCAACATTTTCCGTTCCCTTTGGCGCTACCGAATGAAGCAATACCATTGCTACCTTTGCATAATGGAGAGTATTTGCAATGCACTTTGCCTCCAATTCTTTATTATCGGCAACAAAATTCTTTGTCCAATATTTGTTTATATTTCTTAAAAAACTGTCTAACTCATACATACACATATGGAACTTATTTTCCATCATACATTTTTCAAACTTTAAGGCAGTAAGTTCACACTCATTTAAAATTTCTTCGTCTATTTCGCAGTAAGGAATGATGCCGCCAAAATCTTTTTGCCAAGTATAAAATAAAGTTCTGAGTGAGCGGTTATAAACATTGGTCAATAAGTTGCCGTCTTTAACAACCGGGTCAACCTCGTTTGGATCTGCGTTTGGATCAAAAACTTTTGGATTGAATGACGAAGAAGTGTTTCCTACCGAAAGTGCCAAGAAATGTGAACGAAGCTGTTCATGCGTGTAATAATTTAAAAGTTCGTCTGCCATTGGAGGTTTTAACTGCCCTGAGGAACTTGCCTTGTTGCCCATAAAAAGCGAATGTTTGTTTACAATTAATTGACTCATTTGAAGTTCACCCTCAGGTGCGTCTATAACAGGATTTCCTTTTTGAGTTGCAAACCACATTGCGTGCTGTGCCGGACCGTAAAAATATGTGTTATCTTCTCCCAAAATTTGATAAACTTTTGAATCTTTACTGCACCACCACTTTTTCCATTCGTCTTCATTTTTGCCTAAATGTTTAAAATATGCTCTTGTAAATGAAATAGGCGCCCAAAGAGATTCCGGCCAGCAATAGAATGTGAGGTCACTCATGCCCTCTTTTTCGGGAACGGGAACACCCCAAGTAATATTTCCCGAAAGCCTGAACGGAACAAGAGTTTTTCCTGTTCTGTATCTTATTGCCCCACTCGAAATAGGCTCAACTTTTTCTTCCGGGGCAACATCACTTTTTGCCCAAACAGGCAGTGCCGCGCCAGACAATATTTCGCAAGCCTTTTCTCTGTCTGAAAGATTATTGAACCTAATAACAAAACTTGCCTTGCTTTTATCTTCTATTTGAGTAAAAGGCGGAATATATTTTGAAATTTTTTCAAATGCTTCCATATAATCTTTTTTAATATATATTTCAGGCTCTTTTAAAAATTCTTTTATTTCTTTTGTTACAAATTCTCTTGTAGGGGTGCTTTTTTCAAGGTAGTCTATCCACTCTTTTAAAAGCTCGGTATAGTTTTGCAAATTAAAATACCAATTATCTATTTTTTTTAGCTCCGGTTTTGTGCCGGTTAGTGAAGAAATTGGATTAATCAATTCTTGTGGCAAATATTGATGACCGAGTTCACATTCGTCAGCATATCCTTTTTCGCTTTTGCAACCGTCAATCGGACACTTTCCTATAACTTGCCTTCCGTTTAAAAAGCAGTTTGCGTTAGTGTCAAAAAATTGATAAGTTGACATTTTTGAAAGCGTGCCGTTATTATAAAGCCTTTCAAAAAATTCTTCGCTTACCTTTTTGTGCATTTCTTTTGACTCGCCAATAGCCGAACCTTCAAACCAATCTACACCGATCTCATAATCCGCAAGGGTTTTTATATGATTTTTGTTAAAGCCCAAAACCATATCTTCTATTGTGCCTTTGTAGCCGTTATTTACCATTTTTCTGTAAGTTTCAAGCGATGGTGAACCGTAACAATCTGTTCCCGACACAAAAACAACATTATCCTTTCCGAGTTTATCTTTCAAAAATCTTGCAAAAAAATCTGCATAAACAAACATTCCGCACACATGACCATAGTGCAAATTTTTGTTTCCATAAGGCATACCCGCAGTAACAACCGCTCTTTTTGGAAATTTTGGTCTGTTCGACTTCATTCGTTCAATAATTTCTTTCATTTTGTTATTATCCATAATTACCTCTATAATTTTTACTTCGCTAATAAAAAGACCCAAGCTGTTGCTTGGGTATATTTCACAAGCAACAAAATGCCTGTGTGCAAAAATTGCACACAATTATTTTTGTTGTTGAACCTTAATATTTTTTAAACTCATAAGTACATTATACTCACTAAACCTTTTATATGTCAATAGATTAATATTGTTTTTTAAATAAAAAACCGCCATATATTAGGCAGTTTAAAATTTAATTTATTGACCCGGTTGTTCTTCTTCTTGCTTTTTTGGGTTTTTGTAATTACTGTTTGCCCAATCTCTTGTTAAATGCTTAAATCTGTGATCTTTTTCAACATT
>CAQFKO010000017.1 GCA_948787875.1 uncultured Eubacteriales bacterium | reverse complement strand
TTTTCATTTGCTTTCCGCAAATATATAAAATGCCATCACCGTCAACAACTTCACCGTTTTCGTCCACACAAATACATCTGTCAGCATCGCCATCATAAGCAAAACCAACATCAAGTTTGTTTTTAACAACATATTTTTGTAGGTTTTCAATATGGGTTGAACCCGCATTTTCATTTATATTCAAACCATTAGGATCTGCATTTATAACATAAGTAGAGGCACCAAGTGCATCAAAAACAGATTTTGCAATATTCCAAGAGCTTCCGTTAGCACAGTCAAGCCCCACCTTCATGCCCTTAAAAGAATAAAGTCCCAAAGAAATAAGATAACCTACATATCTGTTTCTTCCCGAAACATAGTCAACTGTTTTTCCTATTTTTTCGTCAGTTGCATAAGGCAAATGGTCAATAACTTCGCCATCAATTTCAAGTTTTCCATCAATATAACTTTCAAGTTTTAAAATAAATTCTTCATTCATTTTTTCGCCTTGACTGTTAATAAGCTTGATTCCGTTATCATAAAACGGATTATGACTTGCCGAAATCATAATTCCGCAATCGAAATGGTCAACTCTTGTGATATAGGCAACAGAAGGTGTTGTTGTAACATGAAGCATATATGCATCCGCGCCCGAAGCAATAAGACCCGCTATAATAGTGTATTCAAACATATAACTAGATCTTCTAGTATCCTTTCCAATCAAAATCTTTGGTGGATTTTCTATACCTTTTTGCTTGTTTTGATTAACAAAATACCAACCGATAAATCTTCCAATTTGATAAGCATGACTTGCTTTTAAAACAACATTTGCTTCCCCGCGAAAACCATCAGTACCAAAATATTTTCCCATAAATCTCCTTAACTTTAATTAAAAGTTTAATAATTATTTTTTAGCCACAACAACATCGGATTTTTTAACAATAGAATTTTGAGGATAATATCCACGAGCAGAAGTAAGAGGATAAACATTTGTATTTCTTCCCACAATTGTGCCCGGATTAAGAACACTGTTGCAACCAATTTCTACATTATCACCAAGAACTGCACCAAATTTTTTGATGCCTGTTTCAACCCTATTTTCTCCAAATTTCACCGTTACAGGCATTTTATCTGCCTTAACATTTGAAGTTATAGACCCCGCACCCATGTGCGATTTATAGCCAAGAATACTATCTCCCACATAATTATAATGAGGGGTTTGAACATTGTCAAATATGATTACATTTTTAAGTTCAACCGAATTGCCCACAACACAATTATTTCCGACCAAAGCCGAACCTCTTATAAATGCACAATGACGAACCTCGGTATTTTCACCAATAATGCAAGGTGCTCCAATAAATGCGGTTTTTGCAATCTTTGCGGTTTTGTGAACCCAAATATTAGGTTCAATTTCAGAATAGTCGTCATTTAATGATTTGCCGATTTCAAGTATTATTTCACTTATTTTAGGAATAACTTCCCACGCAAAAACATATTCAGATAAATACTTACCTGAAAGCGAATGACTGTAATCTAATAAATTATTTAAACTCAGTTCCAAATTATCCATATATTCTTCCTATTAAGATACATCATAATTATAGCATTATATGAAATTTATTGTCAATTAGTTAATTCTATAAACTACAATATGCTTAAAAAAATATATAATTTTAGACAACAAAAAGGTTAGGCTAACCTAACCTTTTAATTTGTCTATAAAATCAATTTAACTAAGCTCTTGGGAATTTAATGTTAGCTTGTGCAGCAGCAAGTCTTGCAATTGGAACTCTGAATGGAGAGCAAGAAACATAAGTAAGTCCAACTTTGTGACAGAATTCGATTGTTGAAGGATCACCACCGTGTTCACCGCAAATTCCAAGGTGAAGATCTGGGCGTGTTTTTCTTCCAAGGTCAGCAGCCATTTGAACAAGTTTACCAACACCTGTTTGGTCAAGTTTTGCAAATGGGTCAAATTCATAAATCTTCTTTTCATAGTAAGAATGTAAGAACTTACCAGCGTCGTCTCTTGAAAAACCGAATGTCATTTGTGTAAGGTCATTAGTTCCGAATGAGAAGAATTCTGCTTCTTTTGCAATTTCGTCAGCAGTAAGAGCAGCTCTTGGAATTTCAATCATAGTTCCAACCATATATGGAGCTTGAGCTTTTGTTAAGCCGTTTTCAGAAAGAACAGCTTCGGCAGTTGCAACAACAACATCTTTAACATATTTAAGCTCTTTGATTTCACCAACAAGCGGAATCATGATTTCGGCAACTGTGTTCCAATCTGGGTGTTTCTTTTTTGTGTTAATAGCTGCTTGCATAACTGCTCTTGTTTGCATTTCAGCAATTTCAGGATAAGTTACAGCAAGACGGCAACCTCTGTGACCCATCATTGGGTTGAATTCTTTTAATGAATCAATAAGATTTTTGATTTGTTCAACAGTTTTACCCTGAGTAGCAGCAAGACGCTCAATATCTTCTTCTGCTGTTGGAACAAACTCGTGAAGTGGTGGATCAAGGAATCTGATAGTAACATCTCTTCCCTCCATTGCTTCATAAAGACCTTCAAAGTCTGATTGTTGCATTGGAAGAAGTTTGTTTAATGCTGCTTTTCTTTGTTCAACTGTGTCAGAACAAATCATTTCACGAATTGCAGGAATTCTGTCTTCTTTAAAGAACATATGCTCTGTTCTGCAAAGACCAATACCATCTGCACCAAATGCAAATGCTTGTTTAGCATCTTTTGGAGTGTCGGCATTAGTTCTTACTTTCAAAGCTTTGTATTTTTCAGCCCAAGCCATAATTCTGCCAAAGTAACCTGAGTTAACATCAGCAGGAACAGTTTTAATTTCTTCTGCATAAATCTTACCGGTAGAACCATCAAGACTCATATAATCACCTTCATGGAAGGTTACGCCGTTAATAGTGATAACTTTCTTATCTTCGTCGATAGAAACTTCGTTGCCATTTCCGCAACCTGAAACACAGCAAGCACCCATACCACGAGCAACAACGGCTGCGTGTGATGTCATACCGCCACGAACAGTCAAAATACCTTGTGAATATTGCATTCCGACAATATCTTCTGGAGATGTTTCAAGACGAACAAGAATAACTTTCTTTTCACCTTTATTTTTTACCCATTCAACAACATCTTCTGCTGTGAACACAACTTTACCGGTTCCAGCGCCAGGAGAAGCGTTAAGACCGCAAGCAATTTCTTTTGCTTGTTTTAATGCAGTATTATCAAATTGTGGGTGCAAAAGTTGATCAAGAGATTTTGGCTCAATCATGCAAACAGCTTGTTTTTCATCAATCATGCCCTCATCAACAAGGTCACAAGCAATTCTAAGCGCAGCTGCTGCTGTTCTTTTACCATTTCTAGTTTGAAGCATATAAAGTTTACCTTCTTGAACAGTAAACTCCATATCTTGCATGTCATGGAAATGTTGTTCAAGTTTTGTAGCAGTTTCCAAAAGTTGTTCATAAACAGCAGGGTTATGCTCTTTTAAAGAGGTTTCAACTTTTTCAGGAGTACGTACACCAGCAACAACGTCTTCACCTTGAGCATTCATTAAATATTCACCCATAAGTCCAGGTTCACCTGTAGCAGGGTTTCTTGAAAATGCAACACCTGTTCCAGATGTTTCACCCATGTTACCAAATACCATTGTTTGAACGTTAACAGCGGTTCCCCATGAATAAGGAATATCGTTCATTTGTCTGTAAACATTGGCTCTTGGGTTATCCCATGATCTGAATACGGCTTTAACCGCACCCATAAGTTGTGCTTTTGCATCTTGTGGGAAATCTTCACCGATAGCAGCTTTGTAAGTTGCTTTAAAGTCAGCAACAAGCTCTTTAAGATCTTCAACGGTAAGTTCAACATCAAGCTTAACGCCTCTTCTTTCTTTAAGAGCATCGATTTTTGCTTCGAATTCTTTTTTAGAAACTTCCATAACTACATCAGAATACATTTGAATAAATCTTCTGTATGAGTCATAAGCAAATCTAGGGTTGTTAGTCTTTTTAGCAAAACCTTCAACTGCAACATCATTAAGACCAAGGTTCAAAATTGTATCCATCATTCCAGGCATAGAAGCTCTTGCACCTGATCTAACAGAAACAAGAAGTGGCTCAGATTCATCGCCGAATTTCTTTCCGTTCTCTTTTTCAAGCCAAGCAATGTGTTCATTGATTTGATCTTGAATTTCTTGTGCTATTTGCTTTCCATCATCATAATATTTTGTGCATGCCTCAGTAGAAATTGTAAATCCATTAGGAACAGGAAATCCAAGTCTTGCCATTTCAGCAAGGTTAGCACCCTTTCCACCTAAAATTTCACGCATGTCTTTGTTGCCTTCTGCAAATTTGTAAACATATTTTTTTGTAGGCATAAATTTTCTCCTTGTAAATAAAAAATTTTTTCTGATGGCAAATTTGCCACCACCAATGTGAATTATAACAGCAATAAAAAAAAATGGCAACAACTTTTTACCATTTTTTATTTTTTAATTTCAACAAATTCCTATTCTTCACCAGGTTGCTTTTGCTTTTTTAAAATTTTGTTATTCTCTTCTGCTATTCGTTCGTTTTGCTTTAACATCTGTTCATATCGCCACAAATCCGATTTTTCACTAATCGAAAGCCCCATATTCATAACAATTTTATTAAGCGAAACAACTTCACAGTGTTCGCCTTCATTAAACAAAACTCTGTAATGCATTTTTCCTGTTGCCTCGTCGTAAGAAAAATCTGTGATTTTGGAAATAAAGTAATAATATTCAGCCAAATAGCTATTCAAAAATTCTTTGATAGAAACCGAGAAATTTTTACCATTGAAAACATAAGACAAAATTTGTGAAGACTCATTAAACTTAACATCAGTGAACTTTTTTATATCAAAATCAGAAGTAAGTTTTTTTAATTGCTTCAATTTCTCTTTATCAAAATATTTGTTCAAATCAATAAGTGAAGTTATTTCATTTTCATTATTTTCAATATTTTTTGCCAACATCACAGTTCCCCTTTTATTTCAATTTGCTACTTTTATTATATTGCAAAAAAAATGCATAGTCAATATGCATTTAAATTTTTTTACTATAAAAATTGTTTAAGGGTTGTTATTTCTTCCTCTGTTAACAGCCTAAAATTTTTTGCCAATAAATTTATAATCGAAATCAAATTTTCGTTTAAAGAAAATTTTAAGTTCAAAATATTTTCAATATCAAAATTATCAATGTTTTTAAGAATTGCATATTCGCCTTCCAAAAGTTCCAAATATGAATTATTATTTTGACATTTTCCACAAATCATACCGTTATATTCAAAACTGAATCCTCTGATTTTAGACAAATTATTTCCGCAACAAGCACACAGTTCAACTTGCATTTCAAAACCCAAATATCTAAAAGCTTCAAGCATAAATTTTATAAATATAGCCATTGCCGAAACATTGTTATAAGAAACCTGTTTAAGCACATTCAAAACCAACAAAAACATTTCGGGACTACAATCATTTTCCTTAATCGATTTTTCACAAACTTCAAGCACAGACAACATCAAAATATAGTTGTCAAAATCTGTTGTAATATTAAAAAACTGATCAATGCTTGTGGCATTAACAATTGAATAAAAGCCTTTGTTTTTGATTAATAAAAATTCAATAAATGCAAATGGTTGAACAGCAAAAGCAAGTTTTGCACCCTTCTTTTTTACGCCTCTGATTCTGGCTTTAATTATGCCGAAATCATAAGAAAAGATAGTGACGATTTTATCACTATCTGAGAAGTCTGTTGCTTTAATTACTATACCTTTTGTTTTTATTTCTTCCATAGTTAAATTGCCATTTTTCGCAAATTTATTCAAATTTTAATGAAATTTTATTCAAAACTTGCCATTTATGCAAAATTTTTGCAAAAATTACATTTCTCTTTGATTTTGTTCACTAAGCTCATTTTCTTTGTTTAGCTGCTTAAATCCGTTCATCATATTATGATATCTTATATCCCCCGTCTTTTGAAAAAGGCTCTTGCAAATTTCTTCACCTTGAATGTATTTATTGATTTCTTTCATAAACATTAGCTCCTTGTAATTTCAATTATTAACAACAAGCAAGTTTTTTATTCATTAGTCTATAAATCTTTTTTAGAAAATCCGAACTCCGTCAGTGCAATGCTGTCGTCTTTCCAATCTTTTTTGACTTTAACAAATAAATCAAGCATCACTTTTCTGCCTGTAAGTTCTTCTATATCACGCCTTGCAGCAATACCTATTTGCTTTAATTTAGTTCCGCCACTTCCAATAATAATCTGTTTGTGCCTATCGCTTTCAGTAATAATATTTGCATTAATTTTTATACAATCTCCGCTCTCGTCAAAAGTTACAATATCGACCGCAATGCCATGAGGAATTTCCTCTTGCAAATATAAAAGTGCTTTTTCTCTTACAATCTCGCCACTCATAAATCTAACAGACTTATCTGTGTATTCGTCGGTAGGATAAAATGGCTCACTCTCAGGCAAACATTCCGCAAGATCTGCTTCCAAAATTGGAATATTTAATTTTCTTATTGCAGAAGTTGTTAAGAATTTTTTTACAAATGAGTAACCGTTTAATTTATTTAATATCGGATACATCTTTTCAAAGTTAGTAGTTTCTATTTTGTTAATTACAACAAAAATTGGGCACTTAACTTTTTCATATTTTTCAATTAGTTTAAAGTCCTCTTGACTTACTCTAAGCGCATCAAGAACAATTACTATCGCATCAACATCAGCCGTTGCCCCTTCGGTTGCCTTAGTCATATATTCACCAAGCTTTGTTTGAGTGTGTTGCACACCCGGAGTATCAACAAAAATCATTTGATAATTTTCAGTATTCTTTATACCAAAAATTCTGTTTCTGGTTGTCTGAACCTTTGGGCTGGTAATAGAAACTTTTTGCCCCACCAAACTATTAACAAGACTGCTTTTTCCAACATTTGGCTTTCCTATAACAGCCACAAATCCGGATTTAAATGCCATAATTTCACCTCAAATTTTTATTTTTTTATCAATCATTTCTTCATTTTTATGCATAACAATATAATCACTGTCTTCTATATGATCATATCCAAACAAATGCAAAACACTATGAATAACCAACTTTTTTAATTCTTCAAAAACAGTTGCATCAAATTCTTTTGCTTGTCTGAAAAGTTGTTTTGTGCAAATCGCCATATCGCCCAAATATGCAAAATCACCACCTAGCCCGTCACAAAAATCCAAATCATTATCTTTGCAAAAAATTTCGCCTGCTTTTATGTTTGTAGCTGGAAAAGATAAAACATCTGTAACCTTGTCAATACTTCTGAATTCACAATTAAGCCTTTTGATTTCATTTTCGGAAACAAACTTAATAGTAAGTTCAAAGCAATCAGGTTGCCCCATAAGTTTAATCGTTTCAAGCGCAACTGATTTTGCCAACTCTTTTAGTTTTGAATCTGCTCTTCCATAAATATTTATAATGCTTTTCATATTACACCTAATTAAATTATAACTGACTTAAACAAAAAAGTAAAACTAATTTAACAAAATAAAAAAGCGTTTGATCGCTTTTTTAAAATAAAGAAATAATTACTTCAATAAAACAATCCGCTCTTGTGTATTGCCCCTCTTTAACAACAGAATAACTTACATTAGTAATTTTATCCTTATCGTCAATTTGTTTTAGTGCTTCATTATATACCGCACTTAGCACTTCTGTTTCAACTTCTTCAAAAGGAACGGTTTTGCTTTTCATTTCCACTTCATAATAAACATCTTCTTCAACGGATAGCGGAAGCAAATAGTTTGGAGCAACATAAAAATCGCATTTTTCCACAATAAAATTAGAAAATGGGCATCTGTTTTTGCCTTTTACTGAAAATAAATTTAAAAAGTTTAAATTTCTTACCTTATAACTCTTACCCGTTTTTTCCGCATATTGTTGATTTTCATTATATATTTGGGTAGCCACAAAATAAACTTTACCTTCAACTTTTCCGCTTGCTCCATTTTCATTTTTGATAAGCACATCTCCGATTTGAACTATATCTCCCACCTTAACGGCAAGTGTTCCCGAAAATGCCTCAGCCGAAGTTATTACCGCATTATATTTTGATTTTATATCAGACCTGTTAATCTCTTCCTTTACAGTAGCGGGAAATACTTTAATATTTAAATTCCCGCCATCAAGTTCAACTGAGCAGCCTGAAATATCTTCAAAAGTCAGCAAAATCAATTTTTCGATTTCTTTAATAGAAACTTCGCTTTTCAACATTCCCGATTGAATTTCTCTTTCAATTAATAACTGATTAACTTTTGTTAAATTATAAGGCAATTCAGATTCTGCCGAAACATTAACATTATAAACAAATTTGTTAAATGAAAATAAATAAGTCGTTGATATTATAATAGCAACAAGCGCACCCAAAAAATACGGAAGTTTTGACAGAAAATTCTTTAACCCGCTTCTACTAATTACAACATAATATTTGTGTTCAATTTTACAAATATTATCAAGTGCATCAAGGTCGCTTTCATTAATAGAAAATTTTACAGTTTTATTTTTTATTTCAACATCATTAAGCAAAATATTTTTGTCAACAAGTCTGCTAATAAGGCGTTGCAAGTTTAAACCGTTTATTTTTACCCTAACATTTCCCATCTACTTGCCTCCGACAACAGCAATATTATTTATTTCACCACCAACAACAATTTCACCTTTTGCCATTGACTTAATCAGAAGAGATTGTCCAAAAATTGTGATTTTTTGTTTTTTGTTGCCTATAACAATTTCTTCTTCACCAAGACTAAGAATTTTAACTTTTCCAACAACCGCAATTCCCACACCCAATACAAATGTAAGTGTGGTTTTTGATTTTAAGTCATCAACATTAAATGATTTTAAAATATCAGAAAAAAAACTCATACTAAATGTTATGAGTTCTTTTTTTGTAATATGATATATATTAAACTAATAGCCAAGCTTTTTTAAATTATTTTTAACATATTCTAATGCAACAAGTTTTATATGTTCATAAGTTAAACCACCTTGCATATAGCAATTATAAGGAGGTCTTATTGGACCATCGGCAGAAAGTTCAATTGAAGAACCTTGAATAAATGAACCAGATGCCATAACAACCTTATCGTCATAACCGGGCATATCCCATGGCTGAGGAACTGCCAAACTGTCAACCGCACTAAGTCCCTGAATAATTCCGCAAAAATCTACAAGTTCGTTTGCGTTGCCAAATTCTATTGTTCTTACAATATCGTGTGGAATTTCACCAAATTTAGGAAAAGACTTAACGCCGAATTTGTCTAATACTCTTCCAAATAAGATATTTCCTTTAAGAGCATTGGCAACAATATGAGGAGCAAGAAAACAACCTTGAAAAAACGGAGTATAATTTCCAGCATAAGAACCCACTTCAAGCCCGATTGACGGAGCAATAAATCTTGAAGAAATAAGTTCAATTAAATTTTTATTACCAACAATATATCCACCCGTAGGAGCTATTCCGCCTCCCGCATTTTTAATAAGAGAACCAACCATAACATCTGCCCCAACATCACATGGCTCAATGGTTTCAACAAATTCACCATAACAATTGTCAACCATAATAATTATTTCAGAATTTATTTCCTTAACAAAGTTAACCAATTTTTCTATTTTTTGAACGGACAGCGATTCCCTTGATGTATATCCTCTTGATCGCTGAATATAAACCATTTTTGGTTTGGTTTTGCTTATCTTATTTTTTATAAGCTCAAAATCAAAATCATTTTCTTTTAAATCAACATCATCATACTTAACATCAAAATCAGAAAGCGAACCATTGCCCTTTCCGAATATCACCCCAAGAAGTGTATCATAAGGCTTTCCCGTAACAGAAAGCATCAAGTCATTTGGTCGAAGAAGCCCAAACAACGCAATAGTAAGTGCATGAGTTCCACTTGAAATTAGCGGACTGACAATACCACTTTGCGCACCAAAGGCTTTTGCATAAATAGCAGAAAGTTTTCCGCGAGCCCTATCGTCATTACCATAACCGCTTGACGAAGCAATATCCGAAAGTTGAAGACTTTCACTTTTAAATGCATCTAGCACTTTTTTTTGATTAAAAAGCGAAACTTCGTCTATTTTGCGAAACAACTCTTTGCACTCTTCTTCCGCTTCTTCAACAATTTTTATAGCATTTATATTATTCATAAAACCTCTTATTTGTAAAAAAATATAATATATTGATTTCTTTTTACAAATTTAATTTTTTTTAAACAATTCTTTTAAACCACTTTTCAATCTCGGATTTTGTTACCCTAACAACAACCGGCCTTCCATGAGGGCAAAATAGTGTGATATTTTTGTCAGTCATTTCCAAAAGCAATTTATTGATTTCATTTTTAGACAAATCGTCTCCGCCTTTAATTGCACTCTTGCAAGCCATTTGCATAAGAGAATCTTTTAAAAGCTCTGCCTCTGTAATTTTATTTTTATTTAATTTTTCCGCCAAAAACATTCCAAAAAATTTGCTGAAATCTATATCGGAAACTATTGCAGGCACAGCAGAAATCTTATATGTCCTGTCACCGAATTCGTCAATTTCAAAACCGACAGAAGCAATTGCTTCTAAGTTTTCTCTAATAATTTGGTCATCTTCCGAATTTAGCGACAAAACATAAGGTACAAGCAATGGTTGAATAACAATATTTTTTGACTCATACTCGCTTTTTAGTTTGTCATATCTGATTCGTTCGTGAGCAGCGTGCTGGTCAATCAAATATAAATTATTTCCCCATTCAATCAAAAGATAGGTATTAAAAATTTTTCCAATAAGTTTAATTTCGTCGTTTGCAAAATTATCTTGCTCTACCTTAACATTTGTTTGAATTTCTTTAAAATTCCATGCATAATTATCAAATTCAACACTATTTTCAATTAAATTTGCGTTTTTATTATCTGAAAGTGTGTTAGAACTTTTATAACTATCGTTATCAGGAGAATATAATTTTGAATTAATTCTTTCTAGCAATGTTGAACCCAAACCAAAATTATCTCTTGGATTATCACCTGCGGCTGTCATAATTGCAGAATCAATCACGGCATCAATAAGTTTGTCTTTTTGCTCTTTTGATTTGTCAGAATAATCTGTTTCAGAAAACGGATTAAGATTAACTCCCGCTTTGTCTATTTTTGGTGTTTGTGGTTTAGCAAACGCCAAACCAAAAGAAGCCTCCGAACTTACAGATTTAACATAATCCATTTCATTTAGTGCCCTAGAAACAGCCTCAAAAACAACCGAATAAATATTTGAAGAATTTAAAAATTTTACATCAAGTTTATTTGGGTGCACATTAACATCAACCTCTTCCGCAGGAAGCGTTAAATATAAAACAAAAAACGGATATTGTCTTTTCATTAAAAAGTCACCATAAGCATTAGAAACAGCGGTTTGAACAGTTAAATTTATAACATATCTTCCGTTTATAATCAAAGTTTGATAAGTTCTGTTTGACTTTGAATATGTAGGCTTTCCAACATAACCAAAAACTTTTGCAGTTCCTTTTTGGGCAAAAACTTCAAGCGTTTCATTAACAGACTCTTTTCCATAAATAGAAAACATTGCTTCTTTTTCGGTTTTTCCCATTGACGAAAACACCTTTTTTCCGTCAACTATATAAACAAAATTTACGCTTGGATTAGCCAAAATAGTTCTGGAAATAATATTAGTGATTTCTTGTTCTTCGGTTTTGCTTTTTTTTAAAAACTTTGCACGAGCAGGCACACAATAAAATAAATCTTTAACAGTTATTGTTGTTCCCACCTTACAAGAAATCTTTTCAATTTTTCCAAAATTTCCACCTTCCACCGAAAGAGATGTTCCAACATCACCCGTGGCAGTTTTTGAAGTTAAATTAACCTTTGCAACAGCGGCAATGGAAGCCAAAGCTTCACCTCTAAATCCCAAGGTTAAAATTGACTCCAAGTCTTCGGCATTCTTGATTTTGCTGGTTGCGTGTGGCAAAAATGCAGATTTTATATCTTCTTCATCAATTCCGCAACCATCATCAGAAACCCGAATAAATGTTATTCCGCCATTTTTTATTTCGATTGTTACATTTTTTGAATCCGCATCAATAGAATTTTCAACAAGTTCTTTTACTACCGAAGCTGGTCTTTCAACCACCTCACCCGCAGCAATCAAATTATAAATTGACGAATCCAATATATTAATTTTTGCCATAATCTTCCCCTTTTATTTTTTTACCTTATCAACAAGATTTTGAAGAGTTCCAAATGCCATAAGTGGCGAAATTGTATCCATATCCATTTCTTTCAAAACATTTATAACCTCAGCCACATTAGCATTTGTTTCAATAACGGCTTCACTATTGTTACTAACAGCAACAGGAAGTTCTTTTTCCTTTTCTTCAAGAATTTGTTTTGCCCTTGATATAAGTTCATCTGGAAGCCCCGCAAGTTTTGCAACCTCAATACCAAAGCTTTTATTAGCAGAACCTCTGGCAATTTTATGCAAAAAGACAATATTGCCGTCCCATTCTTTTACCATAACTCTGTAATTTTTTACACCTGAAAGTTTGCCTTCAAGTGAAGTTAATTCATGGTAGTGAGTTGAAAACAATGTTTTTGCATGAAGATGGTTTGATAAATATTCGATAATTGCAGAAGCAATGCTCATTCCATCATAAGTTGCAGTTCCTCTTCCAACCTCGTCAAGAATAATAAGGCTTCTGTTTGTTGCATTATTAATAATGTTTGAAACTTCACTCATTTCAACCATAAAAGTACTTTGACCAAATGCCAAATCGTCAGATGCACCCACCCTTGTAAAAATCCTGTCAGTAATTGAAATTTCAGCGTGCTTAGCTGGAACAAAACTTCCTATATGAGCCATAAGCGTTATAATCGCAACTTGCCTCATATATGTGCTCTTACCCGCCATGTTTGGACCTGTTATCAGCATTGTTCTGTTATCTTCATCGTCAAGAAGAGTATCGTTTGGCGAAAATTCAGATTTATTTATCATAGCTTCAACAACAGGGTGTCTGCCTTCCGAAATTTTTATGTGCTTAATTTCAGAAGATATAACAGGCTTTGTGTAGCCATATTCGGCAGCAACACTTGCAAGCGACAAAAGACAATCAGTAAGAGCAACAGCCGATGCAATTTCTGAAATTTCAAGAATATAAGAAGCTAAATAATTTTTTATTTCTGCATAAAGTTTAGCTTCAAGTTCAATAGCTTGCTCTTTGCTATTCAAAATTTTATATTCCATTTCTTTAAGTTCATTGGTAATAAATCTTTCACTGTTAATGGTGGTTTGCTTTCTTATATAGTTGTCTGGAACAGAGCCAAGCCCCGAATTTGTGATTTCGATATAATATCCAAAAACTCTGTTATAGCCTGTTTTTAAATTTTTAATACCTGTTTTTTCTTTTTGATCTCTTTCATACTCGGCAAGCCATTGCTTTCCGTACTCTCCCGCATTTCTAAGCTTTTCGAGTTCTTCATTATAGGAAGACAAAATATACCCGCCATCTTTTAGATTTGCTGGTGCATCAACGGAAATTGCATCTTTTAACACTTTCTCAATATCAGTCAAAAGAGTTATTCTTTCACCCGCCTCATGCAAAATTTTTGATTTGCACGATAATAACAACCTTTTAATTTCAGGCAATTTCGAAATTGTATCGGCAAGAGCAATACACTCTTTTGGAGTAATAGTTCCCGCAGAAATTTTTCCGCACTTTCTTTCAATATCTGAAAATCCTTTCATTGAATCAATCAAATTTTCTCTTAAAATAAGGTCACCTGAAAGTTCTTCAACACCGTTTAGCCTTTCGTTAATAACAATTTCGTCGGTCAAAGGTTGTTCAATAAAAGAACGAATCATACGCCCGCCCATAGCAGTTTTGGTTCTGTCCAAAAGCCACAAAAGTGAGCCTTTTTTTTGATTGGTTGAACTGCTTGAAGTAAGTTCCAAATTTTTTCTTGCATTGATATCAAGGTGAATATACCTTGAATCCTTAACAATGCTGATTTTTTTGATATTAGATATTTTGCGTTTTTGAGTTTCTTCAAAATATGCCAAAACCGCACCCACGGCAGAAATAATTTCTTTTCCGTCTTCAAAACCAAGTGCTGATAAGTTATTAACTTCAAATTGTTTCAAAACAAGTGACTTTGCCTCAGAATATTTGAATAATTCTTCTCTTTCATAAAATTTGCCAACATAAGAAAGCTTAACTGCCGTTAAGTTATCAGAAAAAGGCATAAACGCCGAATTGCAAATTGACTCAGAAGGCTTTACCCTTGCAAGCACATCATCAAATAATTTAAGTTTATCTTTTCCAACAAGTTCAATTGCCTCAATTTGTCCTGTGGAAATATCACTGTAACACACACCGATAGAATTTTTTGAAGCACAAACCGCCATCAAAAAATTGCTTTTATTAGCTTCAAGCGATTCGGTTTCAATCACAGTTCCGGGAGTTACAATTTGAATAACATCTCTTTCAACCAAGCCCTTAGAAGCTTTTGGATCAGTAAGTTGCTCACAAATTGCAACCTTATAGCCATTAGAAACAAGTTTAGAAATATAAGCATTAGCGGCGTGATAAGGAACTCCGCACATTGGTGCGCGTTGTTCAAGTCCGCAATCTTTTCCCGTTAAAGTTAATTCTAATTCTCTTGATGCAATTTCCGCATCTTCAAAAAACATTTCATAAAAATCACCCAACCTGTAAAACAAAATAGTGTCGGGATATTTTTCTTTGGTTTGCAAAAAATGCTTCATCATTGGTGATAACATAAATTTTCCTCATTATCTTTTAGATTTTTTATCATTAAGTGATTTTATTTTAGCTTTATTATCTCTCAAAAGTTTCATATTCTTTTGATCTTTTGGAAGAATAGAAACTTCAAGCGGATTTTTAAAACTCTTTGGCAAAAAGCCGTTTGTGTCGCTGACAATTTTTCCATAAATAACAGATTTGTTTGTTTTTGTTATTTTCACATCGACAAACTCGCCCACACAATTCTCGCCACCTTCAAAAGATATTGTTTTGCCCGAATCAAGAGAACCAAACAGTTTTTCGCCGTTATAACTCTCTACCAAAACGCGATAGGTTTTTCCAAGCATATTTGTCGTCATCTCATTAACTATTTCGTTTTTAACGGCAAGCAATCTTGACAGTCTTTCCTTTTTGGTTTTTATATCAACTTGGGCTTCCATCTTTTCAGCAACGGTACCCTTTCGCTTAGAATAAATAAAACCAAAGATTTGCATATATCTTACTTTCTTCATGACTTCAAGTGTTTGCAAAAAGTCATCTTCCGACTCTCCCGGAAATCCAACAATAATATCTGTTGTAAGTTCGGCATCAGGAATTTTTGATTTTATCTCTTCAACAAGTTTTAAATAACTTTCTTTTGTGTATCTTCTGTTCATTTCTTTCAAAACAGAGTTGCTTCCCGATTGAACAGGCAAATGAATTCCGTGACAAATATGCTTTGAAGTTGCTATAACATCAATAACATCACTTGAAAGGTCTTTTGGGTGCGAAGTCATAAATCTTAATCTGAAATCAAAATCCAATTTATCAATATCAGCCAAAAGCTTTGCAAAACTAACCTTTTCTCCGTCACCTTCTCCGCAATAAGAATTAACATTTTGACCAAGAAGCGTAACTTGCTTATAACCGTCCAAAAGAAGCTGCTTTATTTCATTCAAAATATCTTTCTCAGGCCTTGAAACCTCTCTTCCTCTTACATAAGGAACAATGCAATAAGTGCAAAAGTTGTTACAGCCATACATTATATTAACCCAAGCATTAACACCACTTGTTCTCGCCATAGGAATTTTATCTCTAAGAGCAATGGTTTCGTCTTCACAAACACTTGCAAGCCTTTTTCCTTCTTGCTGCCTTTTTATTAACAAACTTTCAAAATCCGCAAGATTATGAGTTCCGAAAACTATATCAACAAACGGATACTTTTGCATAATTTCGTCTGCATAGCTTTTTTGCTGACTCATGCAACCGCCAACAGCAATAAGCATATCCGGCTTTGCAATTTTAATATTTTTTAGTTCTCCGATATTTCCAAAAATCTTTTGTTCTGCGCTCTCACGAATAGCGCAAGTGTTTAATACTACAACATCTGCCTCTGTTGCATTGTTGCAAGGCATAAACCCATTTTTTTCCAAAATTCCGGCAAGTTTTTCAGACTCGTGAACATTCATTTGACACCCGAATGTCAAAATCAAATATCTTTTGTTTTCCATAAATTCTCCAATATACTTTTTTATTATATATTATTTACAAAATAATATCAAGAAAAAAGAAAAAATATTTGTGTCACAATAAAATGAATAAATTTAAGCTTTCAAGAAAAAAATAAGCATGAGGCTCTCATGAAAAAATTTAAGAAGATACTAAAAATATCCTTAATAGTCATAGGCATATTGTTTGCTTCCCTGTTAGTTACGGGAGCAACTTATTATTTTGCAGTAACAAGCGCCGTCATCCTAGACGAAACAAAATTAGAAATCGCAAAAATTTCTTCGTCTTTGCAAATTGTAGATAAAAACAATAACATAATTTGCCCAACAAGTGAAAACTATATTGCAATAGAAAAACTTTCCACCAACACCAAAAATGCTTTTATTTGCGCAGAAGACAAAAGGTTTTATTCTCATTCGGGCATAGATTTTGTAAGAGTGGGCGGAGCCATAGTTTCAAACTTAAAAAGCAAATCTTTTTCGGAAGGCGCTTCAACCATTTCTCAGCAATTAATAAAAAACACTCATTTATCAAACGAAAAAACCATAAGCAGAAAGTTAAAAGAATTCAAACTTACAAAGGAACTCGAAAAAAAATATTCAAAAGCTCAAATTCTGGAATTGTATTTAAACAACATATATTTTGGCAATGGCTGTTATGGGATTGAAAACGCCGCAAATCATTATTTTTCAAAATCGGCCGAAAAATTAAGTTTGAGCGAAAGTGCAATGCTTGCAGGCACAATAAATGCACCAAGTGTTTATGATATTCAAAACAACACAGAAAAAGCCATTAAGCGCAGAAATTTAATTTTGGAACTTATGCACAAATACGGCAAAATTTCCGAAGAACAAATGAACTTGTCAAAGCAAGAAGAAGTAAACTTAAAAATAACAAAACTTTCAAACAACAATTTTGTGTATAACGAAATAATTGAAGAAGCTTGCAAAATTTTGGGCAAAACCGAAAATCAAATAAAAAACAACAATATAAAAATCGAAACCTATTTTGACAACAAACTTCAAGCACAAATATCAAAAGATATAGTTTCAAAATATAATAACTTAGAATCTTCTCCCGAAATTGCAAGCATAGTTATAGACAACAATACAAACGGAATTGTTGCAATAGTAGGAAGCAAAAAAACTTTTATGTCAAAAAAACAACCGGGTTCTGCAATAAAACCAATACTTGTTTACTCTCCCGCAATAGAGCAAAACATAATAAGCCCAGCAACAAAAATTTTAGACGAAAAAGTCAACTTTGGAGGATACAGTCCCGAAAATGCAGACAAAAAAGAACATGGCTATGTTTCTGTAAGAGAAGCATTAAAAAATTCGTATAATATTCCCGCAGTAAAACTTTTAAACGAAATCGGAATAAACAATGCCCAAGAATTTGCAAAAAAATTAGGCATTGATTTTAGCGAGCAAGATAACAATCTTGCAATTGCTCTCGGAGGATTTACCGAAGGAATCAGTTTAAAAACTTTGTGCGATGCATACACAACTTACGCTAATAACGGCAACTATGCTGAGAGCAAATATATAAGCAAAATCACCAGCGGTAACAAAGTTTTATATGAAAGAAAATCCGAGCAAAAATCTGTTATGTCAGACAGCACCGCATATTTAATAACAAATATTCTTCAATCTGCCGCAACGGGAGGAACAGCCAAAAGATTAAAAGATATTGGCTTTGAAATTGCCTCAAAAACAGGCACAGTAGGTCTTTCTAGTTCAAGCAAAAACAGTGAAGCCTACAATTTGTCTTACACAACAAAACACACAATTTTAACCTATTTCGGAGGCAAAATTATGCCGGAAAATATTAACGGAGCAACCTATCCTACCATGCTTGTAAAAGACATAGTAACCTACCTTTACAAAGAAAATAAACCGAGCGGATTCAAAGTTCCAAACTCAGTTGAAATGAAAAAAATAAGTAAAGCCGATTACGAAAAAAATATAGTAAGTTTGACTGATAATGAAGAAAATGGAATATTAGAATACTTTGCAAAATCAAATCTTCCAAAAAAATCAGACAGCACATTAAGCCTAAAACTTGAAGCTTTTAATTTTGAAAACAAAAAGCCAATTTTATCATTTTTCGCCTGTCCAAATTATTCTTATTCGCTTCACAGAATAAGCGAAAATTCTGACGAAATTATTTTTAATGAAAATAATACAGAAGCCTCAAAAATTATTAAATTTGAAGATATAACGGCAAATAGTAATGAAATTTATGAATATTATGCAGAAATTTGCGAAAAATCATCAGGAAAGATTTACAAAACAAACCCTGTAAAACTGCGTTCATTTTAGCCTACTATTCAACAATTTGAACAACTTCAACACTTTGCATAGCGCGCTCTATTATGTTATCAAAATCAATTTTTTCCTGTTCTCTTTTAACTTTATAAAGTTCTGGTTTTACAATCGGATTATCAGGCAAAAACACAGTACAGCAATCTTCAAAAGGTTCAATTGAAGTTTCAAATGTTCCAATCTTTTTTGCAATATCAATTGTTTCACATTTGTCAAAAGCCACAAGCGGTCTTATTATAGGAACTTTTTTAACCACCTCAGAAACCACCGTCATGCTCTCAATAGTTTGACTTGCAACTTGCCCCAAACTCTCCCCCGTAATAAGCATTTTTCTTCCATGCATTTTTGCAAGTCTTTCAGCAACCGTAAACATTCCTCTTCTAAGCAATGTTATCATATATGCATTGTCGCAATTCTCATGAATTTGTTCTTGAAGCTCGGTCATAGACACCATATAAATTGTCATTGAACTTGTGTATGGCACAAGCAGTTTAGCAAGCTTTTCAACTTTTTCTCTTGCAAAATTTGAAGTGTATGGATGACTATGAAAATGAACGGCAGATACTCTTACGCCGCGCTTAGCCATCATATAACCAGCAACAGGGCTGTCAATTCCGCCCGACAATAACAACAATCCAGACCCCGATGTTCCAACAGGCATTCCGCCCACACCATAATAAATTTTTTCATAAACAAAAGTTTCGTGATTTTCACGGATATCAATAAAAAGAGTATGCTCCGGATTTTTTATATCAACTTTAAGAAAATTGCAAGCTTCCAAAATTTTTCCACCTATATAAGCTGAAATTTGCATGGAGTTAAGCGCAATAGTTCTTTTGTCCGCCCTATTGGTTTCAACTTTAAATGTTCCACCAACACCTTGCATAATTTCCACTGCGATTTTTTCAATATTTTCCAAACTTGTTTCAACGCACTCGGCAGACGAATAAGAAAATATTCCCGCAATTTTTCCTATTCTGTTTAAAATTTTATTTTCGTCATTTATGTCATAATCTTTAACAATATATCTGCCCGAAACCCTTTCTACTTTAAGATTAAATTTTTCCAAAGCAGAAACAATATTTTGAAATAGAACCTTTTCAAAAAATCCTCTGTTTTTTCCCTTTAAAAATATTTCACCAAATCTTATCAAAATAACTCTATTCATAATTTTATCCTTTTACTTTTTAACATTTTTCAAAAATCTCAAAACACAATTCTCAATTGAATTTGAAATATACTCAATATCATATTCACAGTAAGGCGAAAAACTTATTCTTATGCTTCCCACAACTCTGCTGTTCTTTATTCCCATAGACTCCAAAACTCTGTTTCCCGCTTTTTTTGAAGAGCAAGCCGAACCTGTTGAAACAAAGATATTAAAAGCTTCAAGTGCATTCATCAAAACTTCACCTTTTATTCCATCAAAAGAAAGCGACAAAATATAAGGCGACCCTTCACTTAACAAATTGCAATCAAAATTATCACAAATCTTGCTTGCCCTTAAATGATTGATAAGTTCAAGCTTTAATTTATTTACTTTATCATAATTGTCTTCAAGTTCTTTGCAAACTTTTTTAGCCGCAAAAGCAAATGCCGTAGCACCCGAAACATTTTCAGTTGAAGACCTAAAACCTTTTTCTTGTCCACCACCAACAATAAGCGAATCAACTGTCACACAATTTTTAACATAAAGTGCTGCAATCCCTCTTGGTGCATAAATTTTATGCGCAGATATTGTATAAAGGTCAACTCCAAGCAAATTCAAGTTGACTTTTATTTTTCCAAACGCTTGAACGCCGTCGCTGTGAAAAATTATTTTTGAATTAAATTTTTTAACAATAGAACACAATTCTTTTATGTCATTAACAGCACCTGTTTCATTAGATACATGAATAACAGAAACAATCGCAACCTCACTATCCAAAAGTTTAATAAGTTCTTCTTTATTAACTTGTCCGCTTTTTGTAATAGGAATTTCTTTGACAATAATTCCTTTCTTAGAAAGCCTATATGCACTTTCATAAACCGAAGGGTGCTCCGAAGCAGAAATCAACACAACTTGCCCTGCCCTTAAATGAACACCTTCAAATACAGTATTGTTGGCTTCCGTTGCACTAGATGTAAAATACAAATTTCCATTATCAGCACTTAGCAAATTAAAAATATCTTCTCTTGCTTCTTCCAAAATCTTTTTAGACTTTCTTGCTGGCATATAAGAAGCGCTCGGATTATAAAAATAATCCGAATTAATTTTCTTAATCAAATCAAACTCTTCTTCAAACACTTTTGTAGTTGCAGCATTATCAAGATAAAAAATTTTTTCCATAAATATAATTATGTACAAATTGATCACTTTTGTCAAGAACTAAACTTCTCAGGAACAAGGTTTAGCATTTCCGTCAAGTTATTAGAATTTAAATATACTTCGGGAATTTTTCCTACAATTAAAGTTTCACACAACAAAACTTCGGAAGCACTTTTTACCGATAATTTTTTAAACGGAAAAACAACGTTTATTTTAATTGAAATTACCAGATAAATTTTGTGATAAGTTTGGTTGATACCCGCAGATTCAAAATTAGATGTAAAGTAACAATACACTTCTCCGTAAGGATTAACATTATATGCAACTTTTGGACCATAACCTGTAAGAATTGATATTCCCGTAAAAGAGCCTAGCGAAATTTTTATTGGACGCTTTGCAAACTCCAAAAAGTTAGACATAACAATTTTACTCATAGTTTTAGATAAAAGGTTAATTCTGACTGAGTTAGCCTCTATATAAGAAACATTGTCGTTTTGATCTTTTATAACAGTAACAAGGTCGCCATAACTTACATTTTGATTCATGCTTTCGGCAATTGCATAGTTAATGGATTTTGTTGCATAAGTGCTTATCTGAGTTTCTGTATTTGCAACAACAATCGGAGTTGCAAGATATCTTGCATAAATATAAAGTAAAGTCAAAAAAATAAGAAAAAACGCAAAAAGCTTATGTTTTAACCTGAATTTATGCAAATTTATTGAGGTTAAACGAAAATTCTTGCGTTTCTTTTTCATAGTAAATTATATTAATTTAAAATACAATATATTACAAAATTATAAAATTTAACTTTTTTTGGTTTTTGAAGAAACAAAAAATGAAACAATATAAGACAGTCCAATAGATACCGCAACACCCGCAGAAGTAGCCATCAAACCTCCGCCGATTGCACCAAACAAACCATTTGAAGTTGCACCTTCAATAGCTCCTCTTGCAAGCGAATTTCCAAAGCCCGTTATTGGAAGAGTCGCTCCTGCGCCTGCCCATTCTACCAAATAATTATATATTCCAAAGCCACCCAAAATAGCACCAACCATCAAAAATATAACAAGTATTCTTGCAGGTGTAATTTTGGTTTTTATTTCAATAAGTTCCGCAATCAAACAAATCAGTCCGCCAACAAAAAATACTTTTATATACATTAATATTGCAGCCAACATCACTCCACCTCCTAAACTTTATTCAATTCAATCAAATGAGAAACCGATGGAATTGAATCACCTTGTTGATTTGTTATAGTGCTCATAAGTGCACCTGTTGCAAGAAGCAATACCCGCTTAAAAGTACCCTCTTTCATTTTGTCGATAATATAAGTTGCAAGCACCGATGCTGAACAACCCGCACCACTTCCGCCCTGATAAGACTCTTCTTCAAAAGAATAAATCGAATGACCGCAGTCGGTATAATTTTGGTTTAAATTATAACCTTGCTGTTCCATTAAATCGCGCAATATATCTCCGCCGAGTTTTCCAAGGTCTCCCGTTGCAATAAAGTCATAATCATCGGGCTTTGTTTTGGTATCTTTAAAAAATGCCACTAGCGTATCACAAGCAGCAGGAGCCATTGCCGCACCCATATTGGCAATATCTATTACGCCATAGTCCTGAACCTTTCCAAAGCAAACTTTTTTTATAACTATATCCGATTTTTTTGAAGATACAACAAACGCTCCTCCACCTGTAACTGTCCATTGAGAATAACATTGACGCTGATTTCCAAATTCAAGTGGATATCGATATTGCCTTTCCGCAGAACTAAAATGACTTATTGTTGAACATAAAATATTTTCAAAACCACCGCCATCAAGCAAACAAGCAGCCACTCCAATACTTTCTGTAATTGTTGAACAAGCAGCATACACACCAACAAACGGCACTTGCATTTCTTCCGCAACATAGTTGCTCGAAACAATTTGGTTCATTAAGTCTCCGCCAATATAAAGATCTATATCCTTAGCCTTTAATCCCGAGTTTTTTATGGCATTGTTATTTACAATAGTAAGCATTTTTCTTTCACCTTTTTCAAAGGTTTTTTCGCCCATCTTGTCATCTTCAACCACATCTTTAAAATACTTACCATAAGTTCCGAGCTTTTCCTTTTCACCAACAAGTGCAGCCCTGCCAATAATAAAGCAATCACCCGATAATTCCAAAGTTTGATTTCCTATCCTTTTCATAAACACCCCATTAAAACAATCCTATCAAAAAGTAAATTAATCCAACCACTATTGAATATGCCACACCATTAACAAGCACAGGACCAGCAACAAAAAACATTTTAGAACCAATACCAAAAACCAATCCTTCGTTTTTAAATTCAATTGCACATGAAGCAATGCTATTTGCAAATCCGGAAATCGGTATAAATGTTCCCGCACCGCCAAATTTAGCTATTCGGTCAAACACCCCAAAAGAAGTAAGCAAGATTGTTATCGTAATAACAATAATATTAATCCAAGCTCCCACTCTCAGTAAGTCCATATTGGGATAAAATGAACGAATAATATCGCCAAACATCTGCCCCATACAACAAATCATTCCGCCCACAATAAAGGCATGAAAAAGAGAATTAAACCAGCCGGTCTTTGGGGTTTGTTTTTCAATAAATTGCAAATACTCCTGATTTCTTTGTTCTTTGTTTTCCATAATACTCCTTAACTTTTCTGCATTATTAGTTAAATTTATTAACATTTTTCAATTCATTTATTCAATTTATAAATAATTTTAAAAAAAAGTAAAAAACTAAGGATAAGATATATGGAGGTCTTATGAAAAATAAAATTAAAAAAATATTAACTGCAACCGTAGTTTCGGCAATTTCATTTACAGCAGTCGGATGCAGTTCAAACAACACAAATGTAGCAAAAAATATTGACAAGAGCATGGCGGATTTTGTTTCCAGCATCAACAACCTTGATTATGTTGACACCGCAAAAGCAGCACCTTCTGCCCCATCAAAATATGGAAAGATTGTTGAAACCGCAGCAGAGCCACAAGAAGAAACAGACAACAAAAAATTAGATGCAAGAAGAAAAGCACATTTAAACAAAATCAAAGTTTTAAATGGAAAAAACAGTACAGTACAATTTTTAAACAACAATATTGACGAAGTGGAAATTGAAAACACAATTACTAGACCTGCGCAAAGAAGCGATAATTTCAAACTCTTTGTATTGTCTGATTCACCTTTCATTTCCCTCACAAGCGACGACAACAGCGCATCACTTAACATGAGCATAAAATTTTCTACAAACAAAATCGAAAACACCTCAACAGAAATCGAAAGCAAAATCAATACACTTATTTTAAAGCGTTCGATTTTAATGATTTATGTAAATGAAATTTATAACGGAAATGTTAATTTTTCCGAAGATAACAAAGTTGCAATCAACGCCTATGTTAATGTTATCAAAGAAAATACATCATATCTTAACGGGAATCGCGGAATGGTAAAAAATCAGCTTGGACTTGCAAGCAACTTGGCAAATTCTGAATCAAATGAAAATTTGATTAATTATTATATCATAAAGTCAGGTGAAGCCTTAGAAACAAGAGCAAGCAAATTGGATTCTGCAATCTCTGCAATTGATTCAATAATAAAGATTATCGAAAGCAGTCTTTCAGAAAATTCAAACTACTATAAAAGTAATCTAAGCTCAGCTTATGACAATGTTTTAAACTCAATCGGAAACGGCAATTTTACACAAACAGAAATCACAAAAGATTCTACCAATAAAGAAATTGCCGATAATATTTCAAGCTTATTAAATTTTGGACACACCCCTTCAATCTCTGTTAAGCCAGAAGAAAACAATCAAAACAACAATCAAACTAATAGCACTATTTATAAAAATGACAACCTATTAAACAAAACAAACAACACAAATAACATGACTAATAGCACAAATACTTTGCAAATAAA
>CAQFKO010000016.1 GCA_948787875.1 uncultured Eubacteriales bacterium | reverse complement strand
TCTTCCGATCTACTCAGCGGAAAAGAAAAAGACGGCAAACTCAAAGGCAAAAGTTCAATGGAAAATCAGCACTTTGCCTCAATAAACGAACTTAACAAAAATTTCAAGCACTGCAAATTTTCCGAGCTTAAAAACCTTGAAATCACAGGCGTTCCATTCCGATTTGAGTATAAGCGTGGAAATTTGCACATTCACTTTACTCCGCCATGCCACGTTTTGATCGTGGGTGCTTCCGGCACAGGTAAAACTGCTTGTTGGGTTGAGCCAACCATGCAAATATTGTCTGAACTTAAAAACAAACCTTCACTTTTTATTACCGACCCAAAAGGCGAAATTTATTCGCACCACTCATTAAAACTTAAAAATGAGGGCTATACCGTTTTGCAACTCGACCTCACTCAACCATACGCCAGCAAGCGTTGGAATCCGCTTGAAAACATTTATGAACAATGGCAAAAGCGCTTGCATATGGAAGAGCAAATTTTAAAGCATACCAACGACCCGATAAAAAACTACCCTAACCTTTTAAAAGCAGGAACAATCAAAAGCAACGAATGGTATGAATTTGAAGGCAAAGCTTTTGCCACCCTTCGCGAAACCTTGGTTGAAGTTGATGTTGAAAAACAAAAAATAAAAGACGATTGTTTTGAAAGTTTAACAGATATTGCCAGCGCAATTGTTCCGTCTGACCCTGATCCAAAAAACAAACAATGGACAGATGGTGCAAGGGATTACTTTTTGGCTTGCATGATCGCCATGCTTGAAGACAGCGAAAATGAAGCGCTTGGAATGACAAAAAACAAATATTGCTTTTTTAACGCCTTTAAAATCGCAATGAACAAAGACGACGACTATGAGGTTGTAAAAGACTATTTTTCGGGTCGTGACCCACTTTCTAAATCAAAAGAACTTTCTACAAACATAACCCAAACAAAAGCAACCGTAACTCGTGATGGTTATATGTCTTCGCTAAACACCAACTTATCAATCTTTTCAGATAACGGTATCTGCTTTTTGACCTCTTCAAACGATATTCATTTCACGGAATTCGACGAACGCCCAACCGCATTCTTTATCAAAATTCCTGACGAAAGAGCAACAAGATACAAACTTGCCAGCGTTTGCATTTCGCAAGCATACAAAGAGTTTGTTCAAAAAGCCCGTGCAAACGAAACCGTAAACTCAGACAAAATGGCACACCTTAAACGCCCGCTGTTTTATATTCTTGATGAGTTTGCCAATATGCCTAAAATCGAGGGCTTAAACAGAATTATCACAGTTGCTAGGTCAAGATGGATATTCTTAAATATGGCTATTCAGTCTTATTCTCAGCTAGACGATGTATACGGAAAAGAAGTTGCCGAAATCGTGCGCGGTCAGTGCAGAGCAACCTTGTTTTACGGAACTCCCGATCTTAAAACCCGTGAAGAGTTTTCAAAAGAACTTGGAAATCACACCATTGAGGTAGACAGCCGAACAAAAAGCGAAGGCAGCGGAAAAGAAAAAGGCTCTTCTTCAACAAGCACATCGCTTCAACAAGTTCCGCTTATTCACCCATCACAGCTAGACAAAATTCCACTTGGAGAAAACATCACAAACAACTTCCAACAATATCCTTGCAAAGCAATTGTTACACCTTATTTCAAAACGCTCGATTTATACAAAATCGGTGCGGTTCCCGCCGAGTTTATTCCGGGAAGAACCTTTAAAGAAAGTGATGTATTTTATGATATAAGAAGAAGAAACAGCATTGTTCTTGCAAGCGACGATTATTCAGATTAATAAAACATAAAAATTTCAAATTATTTTCTATTCGGAGGAAATATGAAAAAGTTCAGAGCAATTTTATTCGGAATATTATTTTCGCTCTCCACACTTGTTGTGGGCGCGTTTGGTTGCACAAAAATCACGAACAAAAATGCAACCGCCGTTCCGGTAAACTCAACACTGTTCACATTTGCCTCAATTTCACAATATGGGCAAGCTCTTAATTTGGAAAATTTTAAAACAATAAACGGCACCACTTATGTTGTAGCAAACAGTTCAATGACTATTAGTTTTAAGCCATTTACTTATTTCTACACAAATATAACAAACAATAATCTAGACTTTTTTGCACAAAACCAAACATTTGTTTTGGAAAAAGATGCCGAAACAAACACCTTCCCAACCAGCTTTGAATTTGAGGGAACAACAATATTTGTTTCGCTAAATAACACAAATAACAGCATCAACTTTTTCAAACAGCAAGGCGACAAAACACCTTATATGACATCAGCTCAAACAGAACTGATAAATGTTACTTTTTGGACAGAGAGCAAAGTTGAATTTACTGTTACAAAATCTTACACTTGGCTGGAAGAGAGCAACGGCGAAGAGTTTACATTCAAGGCTTCAACCTCTCCTTATCTTACACCAAACATATACACATTAAATTTCAGCAGACCAACCATAAATTTTAACAATGCTTCAAACCCGATATTAAATTTTCAAACAAAAAATGAAGATATTTCAAGTTCAGACAACTTGCTTCAAAAAGAACAAGAGTTTGAAAGTGTAAAAATCAATTTTTTAAGCAATAACTATTCAGAAGTCAACCCACTGTATTTTAATGTAAACTATAACGGCTTTGAATATAACTTTGAAGTTTTTTGCAAAACGATAGGTCATGAAGAGTTGTTGTTTGTAAATTATATAGACAATGCAAAAACCGAAAATTCCGCAATGCTTGCAACCACCTTGAATTCGGACGGCACGGCAAAAAACAAAGTTTATAAAAATTCAAGCAATTTCAATATGCTGTTTAGCGTAACGGGAAGATATGAAATAGAGCTTTACGATTCAACATATGTTCAAGGCTTAAAAAATTCAAACTATTACAGCACTTCATTTTATATAAAATCAAAAACATCTTCCCCATTTGAAAATATCTATATGATTGCACAAACTTACAACGACAACGGAACCCCGATTGAATACATAGTAAGTGACAGCACCCAAAACCACACAGTTGGCTTAACGATAAAAAATTTGACCGATGTTATTAATAACAATGAATTAAAAGACAATATCGAAATCGAAGTCAGAAAAACCATTTATGGTGCAAGCGAAAATATTCCCGTTTCAACCTTTTATTCAGCAGAGCAAATTAAAAATATGCTAACACCAAGCGGTGATTTAAACTTTAAGTTTGAAGAAGACGCAGACTATGGAATAATCATTCACAACAAGCAAACAGATAAATATGTAGAATATTTTGTAACCCTTGCCAAAACCGCAAAAACACACTATAACGCCAACGGAAACAACCACACGGCTACAACACCATACCACACCGAAATTATCGATTATACCTATAATATCAACTCCAACTTAACACTTACTTGGGACTTTGGATCGCCAGAGTCAACCTACACCGAAAAACTTAACAAAAACTATGTCAACAAATTTTCAATCACCTATGGAATGCAACAAGTAAACATTGTAAGCACCAAGGTCGCTGCATCAGGCGAAGCTCCGGCATCAATTGTATTTGACTTTTTTGGAATCGGAGATATAACCGTGGAAGTCACATTCAACGGCATAACCAAACAACACACTTTAAACAGCGAAAAAGGAAACGGCAGGCTCACTTTTTCCGACTATGGCACATATTCCATAACAATGGTAGATTCAATGGGCACAAGAACATCTGGCGACTTTGAATTCAAGCAACCTGTCAATGCTTCAACCATTGTGCTTATTGTTCTTTCTTCCGTTATAGCATTGGTTGTGGTGTTGTTTATATTAAGAGTTCGCGGAAAAGTAAAAACAAGATAATGCAAATCTTTAAGAGGCTTTTGCCTCTTTTTTTTGTGCAAAATAACATTAGACCAATTTTGATTTTTTCTCTTAAAATTTGTCAAAAGCAACCACTTTTTTATAAATTCGGCATATACTTTACTATGAAAAAAAATTATACTTTATTTATAGACAGTGGCATAGGAGGGCTGTCTACACTTGCGGAGGCCTATAAACTTTTGCCTCAAAATTATATATATTATTCAGACAATGCAAATTGCCCATATGGTTCAAAAACAAAAAAGCAAATTTTTGAGATTGTAAAAAACATTATTTTAAGTGTAAAAAAAAGTTATAACATCAAAGTTGTGGTTCTTGCCTGCAACACTGCAACAACCTCAGCAATTAAAAATTTAAGAAAAACTTTTGGCGAAATAAAGTTTATTGGCACAGAGCCAGCCATAAAACTTGCCGCCGGCTTGGGATATAAAAAAATTGTGGTTCTTTGTACACCTGCGACTGCAAAGCAACACAAATATCTAAGCCTTGCACACAAAACAAAATCAAAAATAAAAACAATAAAAATGTTTAAGCTGGCAAGTTCCATAGAGGCATATTTTGACACGCCGTCACAAAAAAACAAAGTTTGGCTGCAAAAACAGCTGTATTTTGCTCGTGCAAAATGCAAAAACTTTGACGGTGTTGTTTTGGGCTGCACTCATTATGTTTTGATTGAAAATATGGTGCAAAAAATTTTTAACAAGCCTGTAATAAACGGCAACTTTGGGGTTGCAAAACAGGTGCTTTTTGTATGCACGGGTTTAAGGCAACAAAATACAGCATTTTCAGACAATTTTTGCAAAAATCAAATTAGCAAGAGCCCTTCTTCAAATTCAAACAATTTTCGCAATATTAAAAACAGTTCAACTAAAAACATAATTTTTATGTTTTCAAGGCAAGAAGATGGCATAAAAGAAAAATATATAAAAACTTTCAATCAAATACTTGCAAATAAATGAAAGTTGTGTTAAAATTGCAAGTAGAATTATTGCAAAGGAGCAAAGTACTTATGCCAATTATTAAATCAGCTAAGAAAAGACAAGAAGTTGCAATCAGAAACAACGAGCGTAACAAAGCAGAGCGTAGCGAACTCAGAACTGCTATCAAGAAGTTCAAAACCGCAATCGCAAACAAAGATATAGAACTCGCTGAAAAATTGTTGCCTGAAACTTTTTCTAAAATCGACGAAGAAGTTACAAAAGGCATTATTCACAAAAATAATGCAAATAACAAAAAGGCAGCACTTTCTGTTGAACTTTCTAAACTTAAAAAAGAAAATGAAACTTCAAAATAAAAATGCAGAACTAAATCAGTTCTGTTTTTTTATTGTCAAAAAATTACAATTTTTTTTACGCCAAAATTTTTAATATTTTGCAAGTCAAAAATCCTTCAAATTTCTTAGCCCAAAATAAAACAAAATTTAACAATCCAAAATAAAACAATTTTTGCACGGCAAAATATAACATTATTTTTGCAAGCTAATTTTCGACATTATAATTAAATTTTTTCACCAGCTGTTTTTCGCAAAAATTCTGCCAAATTCGCACGGCATTTTCAGACAATTTTTTTAAAAATTTTTGTTAAAAAATCAAGCTCAAAAAATTTAAAAATTCAACAAATTTTGCAAATTATTTTTAGCCACTCGTCAAAATTTTTAAGTTATATATTTCAACAAATTTTGCAAAATTTTTTGGCTCAATTAAATTTTATTTTTTGCATAAAAAAAATATGCCAATCGGCATATTTTTAATTTTCAGAAATAAAATTATCCACGATTTTTTGCACTGCTTTTTTGAAGTTGGCATCTTCAATAACACCTATTTTGTTCAAGTGTTTTAGTTCAAGAAGATTTTTTGTAAACTCTTTAACTTTATTTTGCTCTTCACCAGCATAAGATTGAATCGGATCAGCATTATTAAGGTTTGGTTGCATAAGATTTTGGTCAACATTGTTTAATTCAGGACTGATTGTTGTTCCATCAAATCCAACATAATCTTTTAAGCAAACAACCGCAATCAAAAGCCCCGCAGAAACCCAATTTCCCGTTAATATAGTAAACACAATTGCACAAATTCTTGTTCCGGTTCTATTAATAAGAGTTCCATCATCTTTAACAGGGGTTAAAATAATTTTTGCACAATAAATCAAAGTAGCAATCACTAATGCAAGTGAAATTACGCCACAAATTAGTTGAATAGTGTATTCGGTACACAAATTAACATGTTCACGACCAACTTCAACGCCTCCGCTGTATATTGTTCTTACATAATTAAATTCACCACATGATCCAAATATCCCTACAATTATTACTACAACGCAAGAAATAATCTGCAAAATTGAAACTACCAAGCCCACAATGCCCGCTGCTTTTTCTAGTCCCCTTTTTGTCTTGTTATATATCATAAGACTTACCTCCTAAGAGCATTATATTATCAACAAACAATTATGTCAATAAAATTACAAAGTGTTCCAACTTATTTAACAAAAAATTACACATTATCGCTTTTGTTGTCGTCTTTTTTATCTTTATTTTTTTTCTTTCTTCCAATTCTTATGGCTTTGTCGCGTTTAATATCTTCTGCCAAGGCCTTGCTTATTTGAGTCGGAACTTCTTCGTCAAAGTTTTCGCCCCCACCCATATTTTCACAAATTTTTACAACAGAATTCAAAAATTCAATTTCAACATTGGCATAATATGCTTTGCAAGTAAGTTTAAAGTGAATAAGCATAAAAATAATTATCATTAAAACAAACACGGTAACCGTAAGAAAAATAACTAAGTTTTGATTTGCGAACATTGCATAAAACCAATTTGTTTGGTTTTGAACGGCAACAAGTTCACTTAAAAAATTCGGGTCAGAAAACTTGATATTCAAAAACTCATAAAGCTCTGTCATATTTGTAATATAACTTGTTCCGCAAAGTTCTGTAATATAGTCAATATTATCATTTTCGGTATAAGCAATTGTGTCATGATTTTCAAACTCTTGCCTGCCCATTACAATTCCGCTTGAATAACTGCCCGCAAAAAAGTTTAAAGTTTTTATGCCGTTTTTAAGAAAGTTAAAGTTGTCTGAACTCATAGCAATATGCATATAGCTAAGCCCAAGTTCATTAGGGTTTTGAAGAATGGTTTTACAAAGGTTGATTGTGTTGACCTTTTTTATCAAAGAGCTTTGGCTCTCTGCAAGCTTTGCCAAATTCTTAGAAAAATTATCTTCAACCTCTTCGGTATAAAAATACAATTTTTCACCCACAGAAATGTTATCAAAATTTATCATTAACAAAATGTTTTCTTTTTGCTCGTCGCTGATGCCCTGAGTATAAAAGTTTGAACCCGCATTATTTGATTCTCCTGCCCCGAAAAACACAATTTCAACATTTATTTTATAATTATTAAGCGTAAGTGCCTTTGCAAAAGCAAGAGCAAAAGAAACACTTGCTGCGCTGCCAGCAACCGACTCAGCTTCAACAATTTCGCCCTTTTCGTTTCTTGCCAAAGCGTCATAGTGTGTGCCTATTATAATTTTTTGTTTGCTTTCCTCGTTTCCCTTATATTCAAAGATAATATTTTGCGATTTATCATATTTTCCGTTAATAAGATTTTCAAACAAAAATTCTTGAACTCCGCCATTTACGCTTGCAGTTTGTTTTGGACTTAATCCTTCAACCTTGCTTAAATAATTTTTTATAAATTCCGCAGCTTGTCTTTCGCCCACGCTTCCGGGAATGCGATTTGTTATTTTAACATATTCAAAAAGTATAGTTTCAATTTCTTGCCTCATATCGTCACGGCTAACACTGTAAGAAGAAAGTGACGAAGCATGGCTTATTTTTGTTTCTTTTGCACAAAGCATTCCGAAAACCGAAACCGACAAAACAAGTGCCAATATCAAAGAGGTCAAAACAAGTTTTAATTTTTTCATGATAATACCTCCACAACTTGCCAAATCAAACTTACTATTTCAAACACAAAAACCGGATAAACAAAACTTTTAAAAACAAAGTGTCCGATTATCGGTTCGGCATAAGCTTTGTTTATATGAAGTGCAAAAAGAAGCACCATTGAAAAAGAAACCACAATGCTAATCAGCGGAAGCCACATATAAAGGTATGGAATAAAAAAGCATAGGTTCACAAAAACCGCATAAATAATGTTTCTGTAAATAAAAAACAAACGGCCTTCATTTTTAAATTTGTTGTTCGGAAGAATAAACGAATAAATATTGTAAGACAACACATATCTGTATAAATAAAACAAAAGTTCAAACACCAACCAAGCAACCAAAGCGTCTACCACAATGTTAAGCACAATAAAAGAAAAGTTTGGTGAAGACAGGTCAAATAAGTTTCCATAATTAAAATAATAGTCTGCAACAACCATTCCTGTTGCAGGAAAAATGCTAACAATCAAAAATGAGGCAAAAAGCATCAGTTTATAAAACCAACTGCTTCCTATTGCCGAACTGTTATTTTGTGCTAATTTTAATTCTGCCATTTTATCCTCTTATGTTTAGTATATTACTAGCGATTGTTTTTATTGCTACCGCCTCTTTCATTTCTCCCGTTTTTATTTTTTTGTCATAGAGTGCAAGCATATCAACAATAGCCTTTAATTTTTTTGGCGAAAATGCCACAACTTGATTTTTAAGCATCTTTATAGCATATTCTTTCACACCCAAAAGTGATGCAAGTTCTGACGGAGTTTTGTCTTTGTTTATAGAAACAAACAATGCCCTTCTATACGCCAAATAAAGCGGTGCAATAAGCATAAATGCCGAACCAGGTTTAACCATAAAACTGTCAACCAAAGCATAAGCCTTTTTTGCATTGCCCTTAGCAAGAAAATCTGCCAGCTGAAAGACCTCATATTCTTCGTCTTGAACAACAAACTTTTCAACCATTTGAGTTGTAAGTTTTTTTTCACTGTCGGCATAAGCCGAAAGTTTTTCAAGTTCGCTGTTAATTCTTGTCATGTCTGAGCCCGTAAACATAATAAGTTTTTCTATTGCTTCGTTCTCTGCCACAATGTTTTGCTTTGAAAGATTGCTTATAATAAATGCCGCAATAAATTTTGCGTCAAGTTTTGAACAATCCACAAGCTCAATGCCCGAAAGATTTTTAAAACTATCGCCTGTTTCCGGATTAAAGAAAACCAATATTGTTGACGAAAGCGGATTATTCAAATATGTTTCAAGCTCTTTTTGCTCTTCCTTTGCTTTTGGCAAAACAAAGTTTTTTACAATAACAAGCCTATAAGGGTCGCCAAAAGGATAAATACTGCAACTTGCAACAATGTCTTTTGCGGTTGTGTTTTCTCCCGAAATGGTAACCGAGTTCATATCCGTAATAGAAATGCTCGCCGCAGTTTCAATCTTTTTAAGCGCATCAAAACACAAATATCTATCTTCTCCCGAGATCAGATAAACATTTTTAAGTCCGTTTTTCAAAGATGTTTTTAACTGTTCATATTTCATAATCGTTTTTCGCTTTAACATCATTAATTATAACAAAATCAAAAAATATTGTCTAGTTATTTTGTTAAATCAAAAACATCACACTGCAAAAAGAACAGGTTAAAATCATAATGGCACAAATAATAGCCTTTTTCTCTTTTTTTATAAAAACATAATCGCTAAAAATGTACATCACGGCAATAGCAGTAACAATCGCTATCCACTTTAATTGTGCAAAATCAATAACAAGTCCAAGCCCCGCAATCCAAAAATTAAACTTAACCACCACCGAAATTATAATTGAAAAAAGTTCAAGCGCAGGAGCAATAAATGGCATAACAAAACTAAACAGTGTTGCAAAAATCAAATAAACAAAGGCAATGCTTGCTATTGGAATAGACACAAAGTTTGTTAACAAACTAAGCACCGAAAATCTTCCGAAATAAAATATGGTTGATACCAGCACTCCGATTTGCACAGAGGTAATAATTGCCAATGTGCTGGCAAGCTTTTTGTTTAAAAACTTATTAAAAAATCTTAAAAGAGGAACCGAAATCAATATTATTGACAAAACCGCAGAAAACGAAAGCACAAAAGATATGCTAAATAGTTGAAGCGGATTAAATATCAAAATAAGCAATGCAATAAATGAAAGTGCAGTAAGCCTGTCATAACACCTGCCGAGCATTCTGACCGAAAGCAAAAATACAGCCAGCAAACTTGCTCTTAAAACCGAAATGGAAAAATCACAAACATAACAATAAAATCCAAGCAACACGGAAAGCAAAATAATTTGCAATAATTTAGGTGCTTTCAGTTTGTTTAAAATAAAATTGATAACCAAAACAATAACCGAAATATGCAATCCACTGACCGCAAGAATATGAGCGATTCCCGTGGTTCTGAAAGTTCCCAAAATTTCGGATTCAACCTCATAGCTGTCGCCAAATAACATTCCATAACCAATGTCCGAAAACCTTCCGCCGAAAGTGTTAAGCTTGTTATGAACGGCTTCTCTTATAATATCACGAAGCGAAGGATTAAAGGTACCTGTAAAATTTATATCATAAAAATTTACATAACCCGAAGCTACAATATTTTTAGATAAATATCTTGCAGACTCTCCGCCGTCACTGCTTGAAATTGAATAAAACTTAAACTTGCCTTTTGCCTCAATCACACTTCCGATTTTAAATTCAGACAAGTCAAGATTTTTGGCAGAAACATAAAAGGTAATTTTTCCATTAAGTTTTTTGGTTTCGGCTTCGCCAAATGCCGTGACGTTATCCAAAACCACATAAAAAGAATTTTCGCTATATAATCTGGTTTCAAAAATTTTTCCATTAATGCTAATTTCCGTGTTATTAAAACTTTGAAAATCTTCACTTTTTAAATTTCTGAAATATAAATTGAAAAACGGCAACGAAACAAACAGTGCCACCGCGGCAAAAAGTGCAAAAATTTTTATTTTTAAAGCTAATCTTAAAATTGCAAAAATAATAAATAACGCAAAAATGACAAGAGCCACAATAAGTTTGGCTTTTGCTGATTTAACCACACCGATAGCAATTCCACAAGCAATTAGCATCATGATTGCAACAATCATGATAGGTCTTGTGTTTGAAATCTTTTTCATTTGTACTCTTTTACTTTGCATTATTTTTTTTTAGTATAACAAACAAATTTTTTTATGTCAATTTCAAAAACCGCCGAAATAGCTTACAAAATTTAATTTTTTTCGGTATTATGTTTAACATAACACCCCAAATTTTCAAGATTTATGCGTTATTTCAAAATTTCTTTAAAAGTTACTTTTTTATGAGCTTCTCCTACTACTTATCTAAAAATTGTTAAATTCAAAAAATAAAAACCTGCCTTTTTAATCAATGCTATTTTTTAATAAAAAAAAATAAAAATTTTATATATAAAAAATCTTGCAATTTTGAAAATTGTTTGCTATAATACTATTGTGAATTTGGCATCATAGTCTAGCGGTTAGGACGCTCGCCTCTCACGCGAGAAACCGGAGTTCGATTCTCCGTGGTGCTACCAACAAAAAGTTCGGCTTTGGTCGAAATAAAAATCCAAATCAGTTTTGATTTGGTTTTTTTATTTCTTCTTTTTGCTCTCTCTTTTTAATTCTTTTTATCACTTCGATTTGCAACATTCGTGACGCTCGCGTACTTTGCAACTTAAAATTTGGTCTTTATTTTCAAATAAAAACAGCCCTAACTTAGAGCTGTTTTTTTAATGATTCTCTTTATATTTTTCAAGTGCTTGGGCAAGTTGGTCTGGGCATGATGTGCCACCCCTGCACGGAATCCCTTTAAGCAAATTTATTACCTCGTCAATATTTCTGCCCTCAACCAATTTGCTTACGCCCTGAGTGTTGCCTCTGCAACCTCCATCAAAAACAACATTTTTAACAATATCATTTTCAACCTCAAAACTTATTGCTCTTGAACAAGTTCCGACTGTTTTGTAAATTTCCATATAACCTCCTATTATTCACCGTCAATCAATATTCTGTAAATAGCGGAATAAACTTCACTTGCAAGGCTGTCCCACCTGCTAAACACCATTTTTGCCTCTGCACGATTTGCAACATTAATTTTCATTTCAAGTTTTGAACAAGTTGGGTCGATTATTTTCAGATTAACGGTGTAGGTGCCGTCTTTGTTTTTGTAATAATCCCTAAAATATTCTTGTTTTCTTTTAAATGCCTGTCTGTTCTTTTTTATAAATTCGCCAATCTTTACACGCATGGAAGAAGGAATTTTCATAAAGAAAAAATTTATGCAATCTCTGCCCTCTTGCGTAATTTTATAATATTCTGCTCCTGCACTAGTGTAGGTTGTTAAAAATCTGGCATCAACAAGTTCCGGCAACGCCTGAGTAAGACTTAAATATGTCAGCCAATTATTTTGACTGCAACACATTTCATTTAAGGTGTCGACTGTGATTGGGATTTCCATTTGGTCAAATACATAGAGCAAAATTAGTTTGTTTGTGGTTTGATCCATATTTACCTCTTAGTTTCGTTATTAATATACCACAAAAGCAGAAAAAAATAAATAAAATCACTCACTTTTTAAAAAATTTAAATATAATTGTCACTCTTAATGTTTGCCAACTAATTTAGGTGTATGGTATATTATAACTATAAAATTCAACATACTAACTTTGAAAGGAAAAAATATGAATAATAAAACTTACAAAGACTATATTTATATGAACATGGTGAACTATTCGGACAAAGAATTAATGATTATTCACGGAGAAATGGAAGCCGAACATGAAAAATATGTGGAAATTTGGGCAAAAGAAGCTGCCGAACTTGTTAACTCCGGAATAGACCCATTTTCTTTTTGGGGCGAAAGAAAACTAAACAAGCTTGCCAAAAAGCACGCCGACGTGATTTCGGACATTAACATTATTTTGGAAAATATCGAAAATGAATTAGATAAACGAGAAAGAATTGCGGAGGAAGAAAGATATATGGGAAAAGGCTTCAAATATTCCGCAGTCGTTAACAAAGAAAAATTTATTCAAGAAGAACAAATCAAAACACTCTCACACAAAACAGACGACGAATTTTAAAATCAAATTTATTTTTGCACAAAAAAACTCACATAACTTTTGTTTATGTGAGTTTTTATTTTATTTCTCGGAATCTTCTTTAATTCCTATATGCTCTGCTTTATTTGAACTTGTTGCATCTGATTTTAAGGTTAAGTCCAATCTGTACATATAAACATGACCCGTTTCTTTGCTACTTTTATCAAGTTCGTTTACATAAATATACAAATAGTTTCCAACAACTTCCGGAATCAAAGTTCCGTTTACGTCTTGAACTTTTGTTGTTGAAAGTTTAACAGGTTTTGAGTTAACGGAAACTTCCATTTCACCGTTTTCATTTTCTCTCATAACCTCTAATTTATAAGCATATTTGTCTGCAACATAAGTGATATATGTTACTTTGCGACGAACGGTATTTTCAGGCTCGTCTTCCGAAGGCTTGTCTTCTTCCCCCTCGGCAGTGGTGCTCTCGCCACCCTCGGTGTTTTCATTAACCTTTACCTCTTCTTCCAAGGTTACAAGGTTTATGAAAGAAAAGTCTGTGAATTTTGAAAGTGCACAAATTGTTTTATTTTCAATTTGAATTCCGTTTGAATAGTTCCAAGTAACAATAACTATTTGATAATTGTTTTTTGATTCAAAATACAATAATGTTACGCTTCCGTCATCATTTTCAATAAACACAACATCGTCATAAGTGTTGTATGAAATTATATTTTTGAAATCTTCGGTTTTAAGCTCAGTGGTAGAAGCATCAATTTGTTCTGCATAAATTTTTGATTCCAAAGAATACAAAAGCTTTCCTGACCTTATGCATAAAAGTGAAATGCTAAGTCCTTTGCTTGAAAGGCAAACGCTGTTATTTGTTGTTGGAGAGGTTCTGAAAACCTTTACGCCTGTTTGATATTTGTCAAACTCTTCGTTTGCTTTGGTATAAAACACAAAGCTGTTTGCGTCGGCAGAAGCACCTGCTGTTACAACTTTTCCATTATTCTCGCTCATAACACAAGAGGTTACTCCGCTAATTACATAATTTGTTGTTGGATTTTCGCTTATGTTAATGCTTGTTAAACTTGCATTTGCTTTTTCAAACACCAAAAGGTTTAAGCTGTTACCCACAACATAATAAGCATAGTTTATTGATTCACTTGAAGAGTTTTGTTTGGTGGTATAAATATTATATGACTTTTTGTTCACAAGGTCATATCTCATGAACTTGGTTTTGTAATAAAGCACATTGTCTTTGTAGTTTACATCACTGCTTGGTGTGGTGTAATACATAAAGTCACCGAAAAAGTATAGCGAACCATTGCTGAAACCCGCAAGGTCGTCTACCACAATTTCATAAGTGTTTTCGTCTACCTTGCCTGTTTCGCTGTTATATTTTACTCTGCAAATCGCGCCTCTTTTGTTGCCGGTCGAACTTGTTCCGTCATTGGTTTTTGTTCCGTTAATAAAATATAAATAACCGTTGTATATTGCTGTAATTCCGCCATTGGTGCTTTGCCCGTTAGACAATCCAACTCTTGAAGTGTCTACACTTGTTGCGGAAATTGGATCTTTGCACGCAGCAAAAGCAAACACGCAAACAAACGCAATCGCCAAAGTCATTATACCTTTAAAAAATTTTTTCATATTTTTCACCTACGCAGTTTTGATAATTTTTATTATAATATATTTATATTATAAATTTTTGCCGTTCCTTGTCAAGATTAATAGGCTTTAAAATAAATGTTACTTGACCAATTAAGCATTTTTTTGTTTAATTTGATTGAAAATTTCTTTTAATTTATTAATAGACAACTCTTCTGCCCTGACCAAAGGACTAAGATTGTTTGAAATTAAAAGCTGTTCAACTTGGTCTTTTGAAAAAGTTTTTGTTGCCAAATTTGCCGAAAGCTTTTTGCGACGCATGGAAAAGGCGGTCTTTGCAAACTCAAAAAATTCGCTCAAATCTTCTTGCGTTTTGTTTCTTTGAATATGAACTACGGCAGAGTCTACATTTGGTTGTGGAGTGAACATCTTTCTTGAAACCTTAAAACACTTTTTTGCCTCTCCGAAACTTTGGCACATTATGGTTAAAACACCATAATCTTTTGTTTTTGGCGTGGCAACGATTCGGTCAGCAACTTCTTCCTGAACCATTACGGTTGCCGAAATCAAACTTGGAATTTTTAAAAACTTGGTAAGAATGGGAGAGGTCACATAATATGGCAAATTTGCAACAAGTTTGAAGCTTTCGCCCGCAATTTCTTCAATTTGTTTTGCGCCAAAATTCATAACATCTTCAAAAACAAAGCTTACATTTGTTTGGTTAAATTTTTGTGACAAAAAATCAAAGAGGTCTTTGTCTATTTCAAAAGAAACAACTCTTTTTGCATATTTTGACAAAACTTCGGTAAGCGCTCCCTTGCCCGCCCCAATTTCTATAACCGTGTCGTCTTTTGAAACCTGTGCACTCAAAACAATCTTTTCAAGCAAATTTCTGTCTGTTAAAAAATTTTGCCCAAACTTTTTTTTATATTCAAAGTTCATAAATTTAATCCTTTATATTATAAAATCTTTTTGCATTTTCGGTGGTAATACTTTCTAACTCTTGAACCGAAAGCCCAAGTTCGTCTGCAATTTTTAGTAGCACATATTTTGTGTTTTTTGGTTCATTGGGTCTGCCCCTAAGCGGTTCGGGCGAAAGATATGGAGCATCTGTTTCCACCAGCAATTTGTTAAGCGGAATTCTTTTTAAAAATGAACGGTCACTGTTTTTGAAAGTTATATTCCCCGAAAAACTTATATACATTCCAAGCTCTACAAATTTGTCCACAAAACTGCTACCTTCACTGTAACAGTGCATAAGACCGTTAACACCGAGAGCTTGTTTTTGTTCTTTTAAAATTTCATATACATCTGATGCCGCGTTTCTGCAATGCACGCAATACGGAAGATTAAGCTTGCCTGCAAGTTTTAGCTGTTTTGAAAACAAGTCTTTTTGTGCCTGTTTGTTGAAACCTTCTGTGTGATAATCCAAGCCGATTTCGCCGATTGCAACAACCTTTTTGTTTTTGCACAAAGCTTCAAGTTTGTTTAAATCATTATCTGTTATATTTTCGGCATATTCGGGATATATTCCTACCGCAACAAAAACATTTTCGCAGGTTTTTGCAAGTTCGATATTTTTTTCGCTGTCTTCAAGCGTTGTCGAAATTGTGATTAGTTTGTCTAAGCCATCTTTTTGCATGTTTTCTATTACATTTTTTGCATCTAGTTTTAGCAAATGACAATGCGTATCTATCATATTTTACCTCATATTACGAAACTGTTATTCATACAATTTATTATGAACAAAATTTGGATAATTTTATTTGCAGCAAGTGTGATTGCTCTTTGCTTTTTTAACCCAAGCGATGTGCTGACCGGTTTGCTTGGAGCTTCCGGCAACGCAGTTAAACTTTCGCTTGAACTTTGTGCCATTTACGCTGTGTGGCTGGGCTTGTTTGGAATTTTGGAAAACAGCGGGCTAAGCAAAAAACTTTCTAAACTGCTATCTCCTATTATAAACAAAATCTTTGGCAAAAACAACCTTTCTGACGAAAGTAAAAAATATGTTTCTATGAATATTTCAGCAAACTTTTTGGGTATGAGCGGAGCAGCAACTCCTCTTGGAATTAAAGCTATTGAATCTATGCAAAAAGACAACCCAAACAAAAGCACGGTTACCTTTTCTATGATTATGCTGGTTGCAATCAGCTGTTCGAGCGTTCAGTTTTTGCCAACATCTATTATCGGAATGCTTTCTAATGCTGGAAGCAATTCGCCGACCGCAATTGTTTTGCCATCTATTATTTGTTCACTTTTATCTACCACAATAACAATTCTTTTGGTTTATATTTTTCACTTTATTTTTGACAGAAAGAAAAAACGCAAAGAGCATAAAAATTAGTTCGAGGTTGTTTTATGGCAAGTTATATTATTCCCATATTTATTCTGTTTGTGCTCTCATACAGCGTTATAAAAAAAATAAACGCCTATGACTGCTTTGTTTCGGGCGCAAGGTCTGCCGTTGACCTTTGCATTAACACCTTTCCTTATCTTGTTGCGATATTTTCGGTGGTTGAACTTCTTGCAATAAGCGGAATCTCTGCTTGGCTGACAAGTTTTATGTCGCCTGTATTTCGATTTTTGGGCATTCCCGCAGAACTGATTGAATTTTTGATTTTAAGACCGTTTACGGGTTCGGGCTCTATTGCAATGCTGTCTAATTTGTTTTCTTTATACGGCCCAGACAGCTATATCGCCAAGTGCGCTTGCGTTATTATGAGTTGCAGTGAAACCACTTTTTATGTGGTTGCGGTTTATTTTTCTACCACCAAAATAAAAAAACTTAGATATGTTATTCCCGTTTGTTTGCTTTCGGCTTTTATCGGGGCAATTCTTGCCTGCGGGATTTGCAGAATAATGTGATTGAATTTTTATTTTACATTAACTTTTTTCAAAATAAAAAACTCAAATTTTGTTTATTTGAGTTTTTTATTTTATTTGATATATTTTTAAGAAAAATATTTTGGGTTGATTTTGCAAAAATTTTTTTAATCAAAATGCAAAGTTTTGGCAAAATTTTGTCCCTCTTCCCTGCACCTATCTCCCCTCCCGTGTTCACGCTTAGTATAACACGATAATTTTTGTTTTGCACGAGACCCCTGACAATATTTTGAAAAAAAATTAATTTCTGTTGTAAATGCTCTTTAACTCTTCTGTTTCGGTTCCGTCCTCGTTGTTTAGCACCAGCGGTGGCAAAATTTGAAGTCCTAAGCCTCCGCCTTTGACCGCTTCTATTAAAACCACATTAGGCGCTTTTGATTTTTTTGGATAAACCACTCTCAATTTTTTTGGCTCTAAATTATATTTTTTTAAACTGCAAAAAATTTCTACAAGTTTGCTTGACGGGTTTATCATATAAAACTTTCCGCCGTATTTTAACAATTTTGATGCGGTTTGACTGATATCGTCTAAGCTTAGGGTGAGCTGATGGCGGGCAACGGATATGGCCTCGTTTTTGCTGATCATTCCGCTGTCAAAATACGGAGGATTAACCATTACCGTGTCTGCAATTTCATGACCTATTAATTTGACGCAATCTTTTATGCACACGTTAACAGCCTCTATATTGGTTATATTATTATAACTAAGTGTTCGCTTTGACATTTCGCTTGCGGAAGGGTCAAGTTCTATCATAAACCCTTTTTTTGCATTGTTTTTTGAATTGAACAAAATTGAAACCACTCCGCTTCCGCTACAAAGTTCTACAAAAGTTCCGCTCTTTTTTATGGTGGCAAAATCTGACAACAATACGCTGTCTGTTGAAAATTTATAACCGTTTTTATTTTGAATAAGCATCAGACCGTTTCGCTCTAAGTCGTCTAGCTGTTCGTCTTGCTTTATTAATTTTTTTGAATGAAAAAATTCGCCAAGAACATTTGTCTTGGCGGTCTTTTCTTTTAAATTTTGATTTTTGTTAAGCAATTTATGCTTCCTCCGGAGCACCAACCGGGCAAACGGCTGCACAAGTACCACAAGAAATGCATTTTTCTGGGTCAATTTTCATTTTGCCGTCATCTGTTGGTTCAATAGCGCCTGTTGGGCAAGCACCGGCACAAGCTCCACAGCCAATGCAAGTATCTAAATTGATTTTGTATGCCATAACTTTCTCCTTTTTGTGTATAAACTAATTATACTATTATTTATTTTTTTTCGCAATTAATTACGCCTTATTTTTGTTTTTTGGTGAAAATCTGTGATGTCTGCCTTTTCCATTATATGACTTATTAAATGGCTTGGTGTTTGAATTGTTTCCGTCTTTGGAAAAGTTCTTGGTTTCTGCCTTTTTTTGCTCGACTTCATGCTCTGCCTGTGCTTCCTCAGCGGTTTCAAAGGTTATGCCGTATTTTTGAGGGGCTTTATTATTGCCGTTGTCATTAAAAGGCTTTTTGTGATTGTCTTTTTTGTCTTTCCAACCCTTTTTGTTTTCAAACTTATTGTTCTTTTCAAACCTGTTATTATCTTTTCTTTCAAAATCAGGTTTTTTGACATCGATTGTAGATTGATTGTTTTGCTTTTCTTTTTCAATATCGTTTGAATGAGTTTCTTTTTCTGCCGAAGCCTCTTGATGCGCTTTTTCTTTTCTTTTTAAATTAAACCTTTCGGGGTGAGCATTGTATTCTTTGATTTTGTCGCCGAAAATTATTTCGTCTAAGTCAAAATCTTCAACCACAAAGGTATCGCCCTCTTGCCTTCTTACCGAAACTCTTTCACGCAAAATGTCGTTATAGCTTGCCGTGCCCGTTCCGTTTGGCGTAACCACCTCTGAGCCAAGCTTTGGCATTTTTGCCAAAACCTCTTCATAAGTTTGGGTTTCATAGCCAAGGCAACACATTAGCCTTCCGCAAATTCCATTAATCTTTGTTGGTGAGAGCGACAAGCCTTGAATTTTTGCCATTTTAACAGTTACATGCTCAAAGTCCTTTAAAAATCTTGCGCAACAGCATGGCTCTCCGCATGGCCCGACACCTCCGCAAACCTTTACTTCGTCACGCTGACCGATTTGTTTTAACTCGATTCTTACCTTTAACATGCTTGCTATATCTTTTAACAATTGTCTGAAATCCACACGCTCTTCACTGCTAAATACTATTAAGATTTTGGAATTATCTAAACTGTATTGCGCGCTGACGAATTTCATCATTAGCCCTAGTTCCAAAGATTTCTTTTTGATTTGAGGCAAAAATTGCTTTGCTTTTAAATCTAGTTCATTATAAATTTTTATATCTTTTTCTGTGGCTTTTCGCAATATTTTTTGAAGTTCATAAGCCTTTGTGTCGTCTTTTTCTTCATAGCACTTAACAACTGTTGCAACCGTTTGAAAATCTTCAAACTGAACAACAACCTTGTCGCCCATGCATAGTTCTTCGCTTGGCAAAAAGTAATAAATATTTTTATCGCCCTCTCGCCTTACCCCATAAACTTTTTGCATTTTACTTTTACCTCCGCAATTTTAAACAACAAGCCGTCTGACACTGCCGTTTGATTTACATTAAAAAATAATTCTTTTTTTGCCGCAATACAAGTTGCCGCGATTTCGTTTGCACCGCCAATAGTTAAGCTTGCAGAAATCAGTTTCAGTTTTGGCAACTCACTTTTTAGGCAAACAAGTTCACTTGCTCCAAGCAAAACCATTTGAATATCTCTGCTTAGCATTAATGCAATTTGAACAACCTCTTTTTTGTCTATATTTTTGTTTGAAAAATATGAGGCATATTCGATTACATCTCGGCTGCCTTTGATGTTGACAAAAGCACTTACAACCTTGTTGAAAAGATTTAAAAAGTTTTCGTCAGTGGCAAGTTTTTCGGCAAACTCGGCATTTGAATCCGCACAACTTGCATAAATATCTGCCACCTCTTTTTTTACGCCACCTTCTTGAAGCATTTGGGCAATTTGAGCCGTTGTGGGACTGTTTAACTCTATTTGCTTTACCCTTGACAAAATTGTTGGAAGCATTCGCTCTTTTGCCGAGCAAAGCAGAAAAAAATAGGTGTTTTTTGGCGGTTCTTCTATGGTTTTTAATATTTTATTCTGAGAAGTTTCATTCATATTTTGAGTATCAATTAAAACAAAAACCTTAATATTTGCCTCAAAAGGTGCAATTTGTGCAGTTTCCACGATTTCGCCCACTGTTGAAGCATCAATAGTTTTTTCTTCCCCAAAAAATTTTATGTCGGGGTGAATTCGCTTTTCTATTCTAAGTTTGTTTTTTTCAGCAAGTTCGGGATTATCTTTGTTTAACAGCAAATTGCACACGGTTTCTACAAACTTTATCAAATAGTTTTTATCGCTGTTTAAAAGCAAATATGCATGCGACAACCTAGATGACGCAACATCTTGACTGATTAAGTTATATGAATTTGAAGATTCGATTAAGTTGCTGTAATTTAACATATATTTAATGTTAAACAAATAATGAAATAAAGTCAAGTAAACATTTGAATTTAAGAAAAGCAGTATTTGATGCTTGGGTTATATTTTATGTGAATTCGATATTTGTTTTAAAGCTATTTTAAATTGATTTATGATAAAAAACCGTCTACGCTTTGTAAACGATTTTATTTTACATTATAAATTATTATTTTAATTAATCGTCATAATCATTTTTTTAAAAAGGTCGTCATTAAAAAAATCATATAATGATATATCTAAGCCGCCATAAATATATTTTATGGTTACTATTCCCGGATTTTTGCTTTTTCCATAAAAAATGCTTGTGATAGTGCTTGAATCCAATCCTGCAAGCATGCCTAATTTGTTGGGTTATATTCCCCTTTCATTACACAAATTTATTATTCTTTTTGATATAGCCTCTGCAACTTTTAAACTCATAAACGATTTTCCCTTAAACCTAATAAAATTTTTATACTAAAAAGTTAAAAACAAGGCAGCAGTGCATTTAATAGCACATCACTGTCTTGTTTTTTGCAGTACTGCAAAGCAATTTAGTCGTTAAAATATTTTTTTGATTTTGAAACGAATTTCTCCTCCCGGAGTTGTGATGGTGACTATATCGCCCACCTTTTTGCCCATGAGTCCGCTTCCTATCGGTGATTCGTTTGAAACAAGATTTTTGTCTGGATCGCTCTCTATTACGCCCACGATTTTGTAGGTTTCGTCTTCGTCAAATTCCATATCATGAACGGTTACCGAGTTGCCAACGCCAACGGTGTCGTTGGTTACATCTTTATCGGTGATTATTGTTGCCTTTCTGATGGTTTCTTCTATGGTTGCAATTTCTGTTTCCAAAATAGATTGTTCTTTTTTTGCTGCGTCATATTCTGAGTTTTCAGATAAATCGCCGAAATCACGGGCAATTTTTAATTTTTCCAAAACTTCGGGTCTTTTTTCATTTTTTAAAAATCTTAATCTTTCTTGTTTTTCTGCGAGTCCTTCCGCAGTTATAAATAATTCTGACATATTGTGCCCTCCTTTATTGCAATAAAAATTACTAATGTATTATATTACAACTTGCCAAAATTGTCAAATAACATTTTGATTACTTGATTATTTTTGGGCAAGATGTTATTATTTATTCAATGTTATTAAATAAATTTTTGTTATTCGGAGGTTATAATGATTAGAATTTGGGCGCGCACCATGAATGGCGACAAAATCACAAGGTCATTTATTTATGAGAGCATTGACACCCTTAAAGAAGATACTTTTAAACTTCATATTGCCAATATTTGCCACGAAATCGATATTCCGACCCCGCTTGTTATTGCAAATCACATAAGTAATTTTGAAAACTTTAACAATGCCGTATTTTTGCCCCGTGATTTTGTGGAGAGCATTGATTTTGACAAGTTTGTTATTGAAAACGCCGTTATTTTAAAATAAAAATTCTAGGACAACTCCTAGAATTTTTTTATTAATAGAGGGAACTTACATCATTGCTGAGCATTACACAAATGTTTCCCAATTTTGAAAATTTTGCAAGTTCTTCTTTTAAATGTTCTTGAATTCGGAATGCAACATCAACATCAAAACTGCTGATCTTTTTGTAAATATCCGCAAGATTTTCGATTATGATTACAACATCTTTTCCGTCATCTGCAAGCCTTTCGCACTCACTTAAAAAGCGCATGAGTTTTTTGTATACAATGCTGCTATCTTCTTCAATGCCATATAGCACACATTGTGTGGTTCTTCCCACATAGTTGTTTTTTGAAAATAGCACCAATGGAACTGCGTTGATTTCGCATATATTAGCAATGACTTCTATATTATTTTTGGTTTCTTCTTTTGAACGCATATAGAATATTTTGTTTGTGCCCGAGGTTATCGGTTCTCCGGATACTTGCAAACCGCTAAACCCGTCTTTTACCTTTATTCCATTAACAGTGACTATTTTAAACCTTTCGCCACTTGAAATGATTTCAAGTACATCAAAATTTTCCAGCCCATATTTTTTTACTATTTCGTCTTTTATTTCTATATCTTTGCTTGAATCGATATACGCACTTACTTTGAGTTTATATTTTCCGCCACACTCACACAGCACCCTTGTTTCATAACTTGAAAAGCTTGAAACATATTCATTTGATGGACTTGACGCCTTTAAATTTAAAAATGTTGTGTTTAATTTTGGTTTTGAATATATGCTTCCATCGATATTTTTGTTTATTTTGTCTAAATAAACTTGGGCGTCAAACTCTCTTGTGTTTGGTCTGCCGAACATTGCTTTTTTTATCGGTAATTCCACTTCGCCATAAACTATCTTTAAAATATAGTCTATAAGTGCCCTTTTGCTAAGTGTTGTTGGTGATGGAACTCCCGAATTTCTGCCAATATCACGCAAATCTTTTATGCTTAAAAGACTTAGTGAACGCTCGTTATATAGCATTGGGTCAACATCAAACACAGGATATTTTGAACCGTCTTCACTAAAACTGAATTCATCATTAACTTTGAATATTTTTGCGTTATACGCCTTTATCATATTTGCCTCCGCTCTATATAGTTATAATTTTAACATAATTGAACGGTTTTGTCTATATTTTTAAATTAAATTTATTGGTGAATAAATATAAACTTTTTCGCCTTGCTCAAAAATATCGCCAACTTCGTTTTGTTCTGCAATCACTTCCGGACGAACGCTTAATACTTTTGCAACATTAAACAGGGTTTCGCCTTGATGAGTGATATATACTTTTATTCCGCCTTCGCTCTCAGGTTTTGCACTTACAACCTCGTATGAACTTACATAGCGCTCGCTTACGCTTGTATTGAATTTTGCTGAATAGTTTACTCTTGCACTGATTTCAAGTTCTTTGCCTGCCTTAACCTTGAATGAAACAATGTTAACAGATGCACTTATACCCTCTAATGAAAGTCCTGCATCTTTTGAAATTTCAAAATAAGTTTCGTTTTCGGTTGTAAGAGTTTGATAGTCGTCTGATGTTCTTACTAATGCGGTGGTGTTTACAAGTCCTGTTACTACCACTTTTTCGCCATTGTCTTCTGCTGAAAGCAAAGTGAATTTGCCGTCGAAGACTCCTGCAACATCGTCAAAGTTTTCGATATTAGAAACATTGGCTGAAAGCATTACGCTGTCACTTGAACTGAGTTCTGAATGATAATTTTTTGCTTCCAAATAGTTTGTTGTTGTTGAAATTTCATTTTTGAGTGAGAACATATCAACTGCAACTTCATAGTTTGTTTCTTCGTAGGCTGTTACCTTTGCAAACAAGTCAAAAGCATAAACAAGTGTTGTTTTGTCTTCGCCCTCTTCCGGAGTTACAGTGATGTTTTTTACAACCACATCTGCACAAGCTTGCATATTTGGTACTGTGCCTTCTGCCAAAATTTCTTGTCTGAAATCAAATTCTTTTGACACTAATCCCAAGCTTTCGCCGTCACTTTCAAACACTTCGGAAATTACTTTGCCCTCTAAAACAACTTTGTCTAGGGTGCAACTAGCCTCTTCGATAACCGCATAGGCGTTTGCATGCAAAATTTGCATATTTTTTATGTTGCTTTCACATTCTTCTGCTACTACAAAAGTGTCTGAAACGCTTGCAACCTCTTTCATTGCCTTAAATGAACTTTTGCTGATAATAAGCTCGTCTTCATTGTTTTCAAAGTTTGCCAATTCATATTTATAGACACCTGAAACTGTTACATTATGTGCAACACTGAGCATGATTTCGGTGCTTGAAAAGTTTTGGCTCTCTACCTTTGCTTCGTCGATTACAAAAAGTTCTTCTAAGTTAAAGCTTGATTGTTGTTTTTCGATAAACTCTACTTCTGCACCTGTACGTTCGATAAAGTTTTCTTCATTAAGATAAACAACATTTACAAACAGTTTTCCGCCAACTGTGGTCATTCCGTTTGAACACTCGCTGTTTCCTACACTGCTTCTTGCACTTGTGCTTAATATTTTTTTAATCTTTGTGTTTGCCGTAAGTTTTGCTTGTGTAACGAATTTGTCCATTGTAAACTTTTTCCTTGCAAATACAACTGAATTTTCCATAGACTTCCCCCACTGACACTAATATACTCGGCGTTTTTGGCAAATATTACTTTTTTTGAATAATTTTTTTAAAAGTTGTTAAAAATTTTTTAATAAGGAGAAGTTTTTGAGTTATGAGAAGAGTTGAACACAATGTTATGAGCGTTATTGAAGAGATTGAAAGGCTTAAAGGTGCAAGCATTTCTATGGAAATAAACAAAGGCAGAAAAAAAATCGAGAAATATCAGGGTATTATTGAAAATGTTTATCCTTCTATTTTTACGGTTAATATTGGGGACGGAAAAAATCCGCTTTCTTATTCTTATACCGAAGTTTTGTGCGGAGATGTGGTTATCAGCGAAATAAAAGAAGGTTAAATTTTTTGAATTATTTTAATCATAAATAAAACACCGACAACTGTCGGTGCTTTTTGTTTTTTAATTAACTTATGTTTTTACTTTTTTGGCGAAGAGAGAAAATCGTCGTCAAAATCGTCATCTTCTTCGTCTTCGTCGTCGTCATCGTCGTCAGAAGAAGGCTCTACAAATTCAAAGTCGTCTTTTGATTCTGCCAATAATTCGTCGTCTTCAAGTTCTTCGTCTTCAAAAGCAATTGGTTCGTCGCCGAGAATGTCGTCTTCGCCAAGAATATCGTCGTTAGTCGAAAAGGCATCGTCTTCGCCTGATTCTTCTTCAAAGCCACTATTATATTCGTCATCACGGTCAATATCAGACATAGGAGAGATTCCAACTTCTTCGTCTTCACGGGCTCTCCAAACCTTTGTGGTTTGTTCGTCAGACTCTTCCTCTTCTTCTGAGCCTCCCTTTGACTTGCGACAATCTTCACACATTGCCTCGCCCTCTTTTATATAATTTTGACCACACACAGGACAAAGTTCCATATCTTCTATATCAAGCAATTCGTCGTCGCCCTCTGCATGATGTTGCATTTCGGATTTGCAAACATTGCAATAGTCTTCTCCCTCTAATATGTAATTAAGTTCACATCTTGGGCATTTAACATATTTTTTTCCCATAATATTCTCCTCTTACAATTTGTGCCACTAATGTATAACAAAAAAATGATTTTGTAAACTACTTTTTGGACTTTTTTCATTTTTATATTATACAAGTTAAA
>CAQFKO010000015.1 GCA_948787875.1 uncultured Eubacteriales bacterium | reverse complement strand
CATATACAACAGGTGATAAAGATTACTCAGATTATACTCGAATTCTAAGTTCACCAAATAAAGATTTTTTAACTAACGAAGACAAAAATTATATTTATGAAAAATATAAGCACGATAGCACGCCGATTAACATAAAAAAATATAAGTTTGCAGTTATGAACTTATTAAATAAAATTGAGAAGTCGGGCAGCGAAAATTTAGCAAAACTTTTAGATGGCCATTCAAATTCTAAAGAAGAATATATTGAAAATCTTTTGCATGACACAATTTTAAATTTAGAAATTTTTGACCCACAAAAGTCCCAAAATCCTTTTTATAAAAAAATGCGTGAATTTTATTCAAACACAACTAATCCAAAATACACAAAATGGAAAAAAGATTGGGAAAGGTGCAACTCGACTTTTGCCGAAAAAGAAAAACTTAATTGGTGATATAATAAAAACACAGAATACTCTGTGTTTTTAATTTGTCTTTACAAATTTTAGTGTTATAATTTTGTAAGAGAGGAATTATGAATAATTTAAAACTTTTAGATAATGCTTTGCTTTCCGAAAATGCACTTGAAAAATTTTATGATGTTTATGAAAATAATGTTGAATTAAAAAATTGGCTAATTGATATTTTGCCCGAAGTTGAACTTTCAAAAAACCAAACCCAAAACAATCCTTGGCATCTTTATAATGTGCTTGATCACATTTTGCATTCGGTTGAATATATTAATGAAATGACCCAAAGTTTGCCAAAAAATTATAGACGGTTTTTAGCATATACAATGTTTTTTCATGACCTCGGAAAGCCTGCTTCTCACACAATCAAAGAGGCAGATGGCAAAGAGCTGGACAGATTTTTTAACCACAATTTAGAGGGTGAAAAAATTGTTTTAAGAGAGGCGGACAAGTTTGGATTTAACAAAGACGAAATTAAAATAATGGCAAAACTTGTGCATGACCACGATATATTTTTGCACTTTTATGCCGAAGATAGCGACCCGCACAAAGACCATTATAAAAAGGTTGATAACAATCTTATTAACTTGCTTATAAAAGATTTTGACAGCTTTGGCGACGGAAAACAAATTTTAGAATTTTTGGTTTTTGTGGGCAGAGCAGATGCTTTGGCTCACACTCCCGAAAATGCCAAAAGCAAATTTAAAATTTTTGACAAGATGGACGAATTTTTAAAGCCTTAATTTAAGCCATATTATAGACTTTATATTAAAATTTATTTGATAAATGTTTCAAAATTTAGTATTATATATTAAGAAAAGGAGATTATTTATTTATGAATTATGAAAATGAAAATGTAGAACTCATTTTTGATACTTTTGAGGAAGAACTCTCTAAGGCAATTTCTCACTTAGAGTCAGAACTTTCTTCAATCAGAGCAGGCAGGGCAAACCCAAAAATGCTCGACAAAATTTTGGTGGATTATTACGGAACTCCAACCCCAATTGCTCACATGGCAAACATTTCTATTCCAGAAGCTCGTCAGCTTATGATTTCGCCATGGGATATAACTAATGTAAAAAACATTACTAAGGCAATTCTTGCTTCCGACCTCGGAATTACTCCAACAGACGACGGCAGAGTTATAAGACTTACTCTTCCAATGCTTACCGAAGAAAGAAGAAGAGAGCTTGTTAAAAACACAAAATCACTTGCCGAAAATGCAAAAATTGCTTGCAGAAATGCTCGTCGTGATGCTATTGAAGAACTCAAAAAACTCAAAAAAGACGGAGAGCTGACCGAAGATGCAGAGGCATCTTATGAAAAGCAAGTTCAAAAAGTAATTGACGAAAAAAGTGCAAAAATAGACAGCATTATGGACGATAAAGAAAAAGAAATAATGCAGGTTTAATATGTTTGATTTTAATTTGCTTATAGGGCACGAAAAACAAGAAGCCATTGAATTGTTAAACAAAAATGGCTATAACAATATAAAAATTAAAATAAACTCAAATAATTCAAACGATTGCAATGCAATTATTGTTTGCAGTGCAAGAGTAAATTCCGATGGCGAAGTAACGCTTGTTTGCGGTGAGTTTTTAAAACTTTTCAAGGAAATATAATGGTTATTAAAAAAAAAGAACAGTCTTTAATTGATATTAATAATTTGCCAAAGCATATTGCTTTTATTTGTGACGGCAACAGGCGTTGGGCAAGGGCAAAAGGATTGCCTACTATGTTTGGTCACAAAGAGGGAGCAGAGGCAGTTAAAAGAATTATAAAAAGAGCATCGGAACTTGGCATAGAAAATTTGTCATTCTTTTGTTTTTCTACCGAAAATTTTAATCGCAGTGAAGAAGAAGTTAACTATTTATTTGAGCAATTTAAGCAAATAGAAAAACTAATTCCCGAATTTGTAAAATATGATTATAAGTTTCATCATTCGGGCGACAGAAACTTTTTGCTTCCAAACATTTTAAGAATTATTGATAAGGCGGAAAAGCAAACACAAAATTGCAAGCACGGTTATATCAATATTTCGCTTTCTTATGGCGGAAGAAATGATATTGTTAATGCAACAAAAAAGATAATTAAGGCAAACCTTCTTCCCGAAGAAGTTACGGAAGAAAGTTTTAAAAAATATCTTTCAACAAATCCGCTTCCTGATGTTGACCTTATGGTCAGAAGCAGCGGAGAACAAAGAATCAGCGGTTTTATGCTGTATGATATGGCTTATGCAGAACTTTATTTTGTTGATAAGCATTGGCCAGCGTTTCTTGGTCGTGACCTTGACGATTGTGTTATTGAGTACCAAAAGCGTAATCGCAGATTCGGAAAATAAAAAAGTTAATTTTTAACTGAGGAGTAAACTTTGCTAAAAAGAATAATAACAGGTGCAATAATTTTTTTGGTAACAGCACTTTTTGTGGGGCTTAGATATTTTAGCCCCTATGTTTTTGATGCTTATGCATTAATAATCAGTTACGGCTGTTTGTTTGAAATGATTAAGGCAAACAAAATTGCCGAAAAAAATGTCAGCATAGTTCCGCTTTGCATGGTTCCGCTTGCATTTTTTGCAATATTTTCTTTTGCAACTGACTATAAATTAATGCTTGCAAGCATTTTGGCTTTGGCGATTTTAATATTTTTGTATTCAATTTTGGAAGATATTATTATTCTTGCAAAAAACAGAAAAAATAAAACCGAAGAGCCTTCTGAGGCAGAAAAAGCAGAACAAAATAAAAAGCTTTTTGACAGGGCAAAAACAACAATGCAAATTTTTGCATATCCGCTTATTCCGCTTGCGTGTTTGTTTGCAATAAACCACCTTGGTTTTAATCTTGGATTTATGGGCATAATATTGGCGTTTGCGGTATCTATGCTCACAGATACTTTTGCATACTTTTTTGGCATGGCTTTCGGAAAGCGAAAATTTGTTCCAGAGGTTTCTCCAAAAAAGACCATTGCGGGAATGGTTGGCGGTTTTGTAGGCGGAATTGTGGGTGCAACGGTTGCATTTTGTGTGTTCTATTTTGCAAATATTTTTCAATTGATTGATTTTTCGCTTAGTTTGTCTGTTTCAACATTTGCGATTATTGGAGTTTTGGGCTCTTTAATAAACCAACTTGGCGACCTTGTTGAGTCTGCCTTTAAACGAAAGGTCGGAATAAAAGACTCTTCTAATATTTTTCCGGGACATGGGGGATTTTTAGACAGGGTTGACGGGTTGATGTTTACATCATCGTTAATTTATATTACATTTCTGATATTTTTAGTATAATAAATTTTTAAAGTCATAAAATTAATATAGGAGAATTTAATGACAGTACTTTATATTTTGCTTGCCCTTGTGGTGCTTTTGATTATGATAACCGTACATGAGTTCGGTCATTATTGTGCCGGAAAAATTTTGGGCTTTAAGATAAATGAATTTGCTATTGGCTTTGGTCCGGCAATTTATAAAAGAAAGAATAAAAAAACCGACGAGCAATTTTCTGTAAGAGTTTTGCCACTTGGCGGTTTTTGTGCCTTTGAAGGAGAAGATGAAGACGGAAATGAAAAACCGGGAGCATTTAACACAATGCCTGCTTGGAAAAGGCTTATTGTTTTACTTGCGGGTGTTTCATTTAACTTTTTGTTCGGTGTTTTAACTGCTGCAATTTATCTTCTGGTTTCGGGTTTCAGCACTCCGAAAGTTTCTTCAAATATGGAGATTTCAAATTTTAAAACCAATGATATAATTATTGCGGTTGACGGAAAGAATTTGGAAGCATACAGAAATTTCAGTGAGTTGGTGAGTGGGTTTGCCCAAGACGAAGAGTTTACGGTAACGATTAATCGTGACGGCAAAATTATGGACATTGTGACCGCAAAACACAAATTTCCTTCTTTCTATTTTGTTTCCAACCAAAGCGTGTTTGAAGGCAAAATTTTCAGAAACGGCGAGGCAATTAATCTTAATAACTTTATGAACGAAATTATGCGTTTTAGCACATCGACAGAAACAACGGGCGAAGGCGGAACTGCGGGTACAGGCGCTGCATTAAAAGCATATTTTGCCGATATAACAAAGGATGCCGAAGGAAAGGTGTTTTACTCTGACGAAGAAATCGAAAAACTTGTTTCTGATGGAAATATTGTTTATGTAAAAGAAGGCGTAAGTCTTGGAATTGTGTTTACTAATGTTGCTCAAAAATATGGATTTTTTGAGGCTCTTGTTAAGGCTTGGCCATTCTGCTTCTATCTATGTGGCCTTATAATAACTTCTTTTGCCGGTTTGTTTACGGGTGCTGTTGCTCTTAAAGATGCGGGCGGAACAGTAACTGCCATCGCTCAAATTGCGGAAATAAGTAAACAAGGAATAATTTATTTCCTATTATTGCTTCCGCTTCTTGCAATGAACTTGGCGGTGTTTAATATCTTGCCTATACCTGCGCTAGACGGCGCAAGGGCAGTGTTTGTGTTAATAGAACTGATTTTCCGAAAGCCTGTGCCGAGAAAAATCGAGGGCATTATTCACACCGTCGGATTGTTCTTGCTTCTTGGGCTTGTTGTAATATTAGACTTAAATCATTTCTTCTTTGCGTCAACTTTCTTGCTTTTATAAAAAGAATGTTGTATAATCTTTTTATGGAATGCGAAATTATTGAAAAGTTAAATAATGCAACAAATAATATTTATGGTTTTTCATTAAAATCTGCAATTCTCGATAAGGTTGCAGATTTTTGCGTGTTTGAAATTTATTACAAAGATGGCATTATTTTAACTCCGGAAAAAAAGAGCGAAATAAAAAGTATTATGACAAACATAATACCCCAAATTTTCAGCTTTGAGGTTAAGTTTGTAAAAAATTATCTTAGTGAAGAAAGGGCTGTTGAAGAGCTTGAAACTTTTATAAAAAACAACTTTCCGTCAGTTGCTTTTAGCATTAAGTCTGTGAAATTTGAAGATGGAAAATTTATTTTTAATATAATAATAGACGAACTTGCCATAGAGCACGCAAAGTCAAAAAATTTGTGTGTTTTGGCAGAAAAATACTTTAAAGAAAACTTTGATGGTTATGAGTTTTTATTTGAAACAGAAGAAGGCAAAGTTTTTTCGGAAGACGAGAAAAATTCAGTAAAAGAAAATTACAAAGAAGAAGATGTCGATATTTTTGCTAAAAGAAAAATCGAGGTAACAGATAAAGAAGTTTATATTGGTGAAGAAATAAGCGAGCCTGCTTCTTATATAAAAGACAAGCAGTCGCTTAAAATGGCAGAAACTGTGGTTTTTTGTGGAACGCTGAAACATTTCAGAGCGAATGTTATTAAGCCTAAAAAGAAAGACAAAGAAGAGACTTCTTCTGATATAAAAGATAATTCAAAACCTCAAAACAAAGAGGATACTGCGAATATAAATGTTGAAGCAGAACAAGAAAATTTTTATCAGAAAAAATATTACAAGTGGACACTTAGCGATTTTACGGGGGAGATTCCTTGTCAATATTTTTCGGTTAAGGCAACGCAGGCAAAAATGGACACCATTAATGAAAACTCTTCGGTGATTGTCAGCGGAAAGTTAGAGCTAAATAAATATTCCGAAGAATTGAATTTGATTGTTCATGATTTGAGTTTTTGCAAACTTCCCGAAAAGTTTGAAGAATATATCGAATACAGAAAGGAAAAGCCTTTTTATGAGTTTGTAAAACCGGAAAAAATGGTTACTTACAAGCAGAGTGATTTGCTTGCTTTTATGCAAGAAGAAGAGGTTTGTCCTTATCTTCAAAACAAAACTTTTGTGTGCTATGATCTTGAAACCACGGGACTTCATTTTGAAGGTGGTGATAGAATTATTGAGATTGGTGCGGTCAAAATCGAAGACGGAAAAATTACCGAAAAGTTTGAGAGCTTGGTTAATCCCGAGCGAAACATTTCTGAGGGTGCATCAAAGGTTAACCATATTTATGACAGTGATGTGAAAGATGCTCCGACAGCTTCGCAAGCACTTCAAGACTTTTACAAGTTTACAAGGGGCGCAATTCTTATTGGCTATAACAGCATTAATTTTGACAATGTGTTTTTAATTGGGCAAGGCAAGCTTGAAAGGTGGAATTTTGACAATGCTTGTGAAGATATTTATCCACTTGCTCAAAAATATGTTTTTGGTGTAAAAAATTATAAACTTATCACCATTGCGGAAAAACTCGGGGTCAAGCTTGATAACGCTCATAGAGCTTTTTATGATACGCTTGCAACCGCAGAAGTGTTTATAAAGCTTGCCGCCAATATAAAAAGTTGATAAAATGTAAAAATTTGCATTATTTTGCACATTATTTTATAACTTTATTAAAAAACTTTGCACTTACTACTTGCTTAATTTTCGGTTATGTAATATAATATATTTATAAAGACTTGATTTTGGGAGTGGCAGACCGCCACTCCTAAAATTTTGTAAAAAAGGAGAACATCAAAAATGTCAAAAATTGCTGACGAAGTTAAAAACTTTATTGCTCCGATTGTTGAACAAAATGGTTGCGAACTTGTTGATGTTGAGTTTGTAAAGAAACACAACGGCGACAATCTTACCGTTTTTATTGAAAAGTCGGGTGGGGTTATGATAGAGGATTGTGAAAGAGTGCATAACGCTATCAGTGAACCTCTTGACGAACTTGACCCAACCGAAGGAAAACCATATATTTTGAATGTGTCTAGTCCGGGCATTGACAGACCTATTTCTTCCGACGAAGATTTCAAGCGAAATCTTGGCGAGCTTTTAGAAATTAAGCTTTATGCTCCGCTTGATAAGAAAAAGGAATATGTGGGAACACTTCTTGGCTATAACAGCGACGCAATATATTTAAGCATTAACGGCAGTGATGATGAGGCTCTTGAAATAGAGAGAAATTTAATAGCAAAAGCAACAAAATATATAGATTTTTAGGAGAAAAGAAAATGACAAACAAAGATTTTTTCTTGGCACTCGATGCCTTAGAACAAGAAAAAGGAATAAGTAAAGAATATTTTATGGAGGCTCTTCAAGCAGCACTTGCAACTGCCTATAAGCGTAACTTTGATATTGTTAAGCCGGTTGAGGTAGAACTTAAACCAGAAAAATACAGCATAAGCATTTATGCATATCAAACAGTTGTGTCTGAGGTAACTGACCCTGACAGCGAAATTTCGCTTGCCGATGCAAAACTTGTTAAAAAATCAATCAAGCTTGGTGACAAATTAAAAGAAGAACTTTCACCAAAAGAATTCGGAAGAATTGCTGCCGGAACAGCTAAGCAAGTTATTACTCAAAGACTTCGCGAAAAAGAAAAGAATTCTGCTTATGGCGAGTTTGAAAACAAGGTTGACACCTTAATTACAGGTGTTGTTAACCGTATTGATGCAGGAACTGTTTATATTGAATTTCCTTCTTCTAATATTGAAGGTATTATGATGGAATATGACCAAATTGCCGGCGAAAAATATAATGTAGGCGACAGATTGAAAGTTTATGTAAAAAAACTCAGAGAAACCGCTTATGGTGTTCAGGCAATGGTGTCTAGGTCAAACGCAGGATTTGTAAAAAAACTTTTTGAACTTGAAGTTCCTGAAATTCAAGATGGCGTTGTAGAAATTGTAAACATTGTTCGTGAAGTTGGTTACAGAACAAAGATTGCCATTCGTTCAAAAGACCCTAATGTTGATGCCCTCGGTGCTTGCGTCGGTGCAAAGGGCGTAAGAGTCAATGCAATTGTGTTTGAGCTTGGCGGAGAAAAAATTGATATTATTGTTTGGTCAGAAGACCCATTTGAATATATTGCAAGGTCACTTTCTCCTGCAAAAGTAATTTCTGTTGAAATTGACGAGATCACTAAGTCTGCAAGAGTTGTTGTTCCTGACGATAAGCTTTCTCTTGCAATAGGAAAGAGCGGTCAAAATGTCAGACTTGCTGCAAAACTTACTTGTTGGAAAATTGATGTTAAAAGCGAGTCTAAGGCTAGCGAAGAAGCAAATATTGAAGTCAGCCACACAGATGTTGACGATATAGGCGGTATTTTTGGCGGAACAGAAGATATAAATCTTGACTAAATTGGAGATAATTATGTCTAAGCATATTCCAGAGCGAACTTGCATAGTTTGCAGAAAAAAAGCCGATAAAAATAATTTTTTAAAACTTGTTAAAAATGCCGGCGGAAAAATTTCGATTGAAAGAGAAACCAAATTAGAGGGCAGAGGCGCTTATATTTGCAAAAACGAGCAATGTATTTTGAAGGCAAGAAAAACAAAAGCCCTAAGCAGAGCTTTTAAGACAAATGTTTTCGAAGAACTTTATGAGGAGCTTGAAAATGAATCTTTCAAATAACAAAGTTCAAACTTATTTGGGATTTGCAATAAAAGCACGAAAAATTGTTTTTGGTGCAGACGACATTTTGAAGACAAAGCGTCAAAAAGTTATTTTGGCTTCAAAAAACCTTTCGGAAGCAAGTTTGCAGAAAATCGAAACCTTTGCAAACACAAAAAATATTCCGCTGATAATTGTTGACAATCAAACATTTTTATCAGTTTTCGGAGAAAAAAATATAAAAGTCATTGCCATAACCGACGAGGGATTGGCAAGTGCAATAATAAAATCTACTACATAAAAAAGTTGGAGGAAAACTTTTGAACAACACAGATAACAAAAAAACGGATTTTTCAAATATCAGAGAGGTGCAAAATATCATTAGAACTAATGGTCTCTCTTCTATTGCTATGGATTTAAAAAATTCAAAGCAAAGGCTTTCTAGCTTGGAATCAAAGATTGTTGCTCTTAAAAAAGCAGTTAACAAGCCCGTGGAAGCGGTTGCTACTGTTAAGGCAGAAGCAAAGCCGGCAGAGGCTCAAAAGCAAGTTTCGCAAAAACCTCAACAGCCTCAGCAATCTCAGCAGATGCAAAAAAATCCGCAAATTGCAATTAAACCTGATGTAAGGCAAAATAATAATTTTAATAGAAACGGTGGCTTTAATAATAATGGTCAAAGACAAAACCAAAATAACAGAGGCTTTGGGCAAAGTAATAATTATGGCCATAACAATGGTGCTCAAAGAGGTCAACAAGGCGGTGGTTATCAAGGGAACCGTCCTTTTGGTCATTTTACACCAACAGGCGAGCGTAGGTTTGATGTAAATTCGGGCGAACGCAGGTCAAACTTTTATAACGGTGGTGCACCCGGTTCATTTAACAGAGGTCCAAGACCAAATAATGGAACAACAAATGGTGGCAGAACTTTTGGTCAGCAAAATTCAGGTTTTTCTCCAAGGCTTCCAAGACCTACTGAAAGCATAAGTGCAAGCACACTTGTTAAAGGAAACAATCGTGGCACTGCAAAAAAGAAAAATTCTTATGAAAAATCGGGCGACGGACAAAAATCACTTAACAAAAAGGCTCTTCTTAACCGTGGTTATGTTAGTAGCCAAAACGGTATTGATGAGAGTGAACAAAACGACCAAGTAACAATAAAAAGACATAAAAGGGCAAAGGAAGAGGCTGCAACTCAAAGAGTTATTCAAAAGATTGACCATGCGGTTATCACAACAGATAACTTAACTGTTAAAATTTTGGCAGAAACTATCGGCAAATCCGTTCCAGAGCTTATGAGCAAATTTTTGCTTCTTGGAATGATGGTTAATATTAACAGCAATATTGATTATGAAGCAGCCGAGCTTGTTGCATCTGAATTTGGTATTACTCTTGAAAAGAAAGCTCCAAAATCCTTTGAAGAAAAACTTGCTGAAACCTATGCAAATGTTGAAGACAACGAAACCGAGCTTGTTAAGCGTCCTGCGGTTGTGTGTGTTATGGGTCACGTTGACCACGGAAAAACTTCGCTTTTGGACCAAATCAGAAAAACCAATGTTGTTAGCGGAGAAGCAGGCGGTATTACTCAAAGTATCGGTGCTTACACAATCAACATCAATAACGAAGATATAACATTTATCGATACTCCGGGACACGCGGCATTTACTGCAATGCGTGAAAGGGGTGCAAAACTTACCGATATAGCAATTTTGGTGGTTGCCGCAGACGACGGCGTTATGCCTCAAACTGTTGAGTGTATCAATCAAATTAAGCAAACAAAATGCCCAATGATTGTTGCAATAAACAAAATCGATGTTCCAAAGGCTAATATTGAAAATGTAAAAACTCAACTTGCTCAATATGATGTGCTTCCGGAAGAATGGGGCGGTGATGCAATCATTGTTCCTATTTCTGCAAAGCATAACCAAAACATTGACAAACTTTTGGAAATGGTGCTTTTTGTTGCTGAATATCAAAACTTAAAAGCAAACCCTTCAAGAAATGCATCGGGTTCTATTATTGAAGCCAAGCTTGATAAGGGTGTGGGTGCGGTTGCAACCGTTCTTGTTCAAAACGGTACTCTTAGCGTTGGTGACTATGTTGTTGTGGGAACTTGCACAGGTAAAATCAGGGCAATGATGAGCGATAAGCATGAAAGAATCAAATCTGCCGGTCCATCTATGCCTGTTCAAATTATTGGTCTTAGTGGTGTTCCTAATGCTGGTGACGAGCTTTATGTTGTTGACGAAAAAATGAGTAAACAAGTTGCGTTAGAGCGTCAAAATACCGCAAAAATAGAGATGATAAAAAGTGCTGACCTTTCTATTGAAAACATGATGAACAAGATTGCTGACAGCAATTTCAAAGACTTTAACATTATTGTTAAGGCTGATGTAAAGGGTTCTGTTGAAGCATTAAGAAGTTCTCTTACAGTTATTCAAAACGAAGAGGTTAAAGTTAGATTTGTCAGTGGCGGAGTTGGTGCTATTAATGAAAATGATGTCAGCCTTGCACAAGCATCAAATGCAGTTATTATTGCATTTAACACAAAAACAGACTTTAAGGCAAAAGTTCTTGCCGACAAATATAAGGTTGAAATCAAAAATTCAAAAATTATTTATGAAGTAATAGACTTTGTAACAGAAAAAATCAGCAAAATGGTTACTCCAAAATATAAAGAGGTTGTAACAGGTCATGCGGAAATCAGAGCAACCTTTAAGGCCAGCAAAGTTGGTCTTATTGCGGGAACTTATGTTCTTGACGGCAAGATTTCAAGAAACAGCAAAGTAAGAGTTCTTCGTGAAGATAAGGTTATTTTTGAAGGAGAAATCGCTTCTCTTCAAAGAGAGAAAAATGAAGCAAAAGATGTTGATGCTGGCTTTGAGTGCGGTGTAACTTTTGGCGGATTTACAGACTTTATGGTTGGCGACACCTTTGAAACTTATTCGCTTCAAAGAATAAATTAAATTTAAAGAGCGTTAGAAATAATGCTCTTTAACTTTTAGGAGCAGTTATGGAAAATAGTAAAAGAATGAGCCGTGTGGACTCGGAAATTCAAAAGAGTTTGGCTAAAATAATTTCAAAATTTGATGACGCCGAACTTTCAAGCGCATTGATTTCAATAATGAAGGTAGAAACCTTTGCGGATTTTTCTATGTCAAAAATCTATGTAAGCGTTTTTGGTGATGAGGCAAAGAAAAACCACATTGTTGCAAAGCTTAATGATAACAAAAAATCCATCAGATATGATTTGGCACATTCTCTTAAACTCAGAATAGTTCCTGATTTGATGTTTGTTGTTGATAATATGGAAGAAAAAACAGCAAGATTAAACAAACTTTTTGACCAAATTGAAAAAGAATTGCCAAAAGCACAAGAAACTGATGAGATTGAAGATTAAAGGAAATTGGTATGATTGATGAATTTGAGCAAGTCGTAGATGCACTTTTTGCGGCAAAAAATGTGGCAATTTATACTCATATAAACACTGATTGCGATGCAATGGGTTCTTCTCTTGCACTAAGAGAAGCGCTTTTGGAACTTGGAAAAAATGTTGATGTTTTTATCAATTCCGATTTTCCAGATAACTTTAAATTTTACGGTGATTTGAGCTTTGTAAATAAAAAAACTTGCGACCGCATTGACCTTGCGGTTTGTTTGGACTGTGCCACAGAGTCAAGGCTGGGAAAGTATAAATATACATATCGAAAGGGTGTGAAAAACACACTTTTAATCGACCATCACATAACCGTAACCGAAAGATATTGCAAAATCAATTATGTTAGAAGAGCGTCGTCAACTGCGGAGCTTTTGTTTGATATAATAGAGGCTTTGCGTGCAACTTTTTCCAAAGATATTTGCAAAAATTTGCTTTCGGGAATTGTTACCGATACGGGCAAATTTGTTCATACCACATCGTCAAAAACTTTTGAAATCGCTTCAAAACTTTTGACGCTTAGTAAACTCAGAATGGAAGATATTTGCGAACCGCTTTTTAATTCCATGAGCTTAGGCGTTTTTGAAATGCTTAAACTTGCTTATCAAAAGCTTGAATTTTATTCTGATCACAAGTTTGCATTATTAATGTTTGAAGACAGCGATTTTAAAAAATTTGGTATAACGTTGCATGATTTAGATGTTTTTCCTGATTTGCCGTTAGAACTTGATGCAGTAAAATTTGATATTCTTGCTTCGGAAGACGACAAGGGCTATTTTAGAGTTTCAATGCGCTCAAAAGGGGAAGTCAGTGCAAGAGCGGTGGCAGAAAGTTTTGGTGGCGGTGGGCATTTTAATGCCAGCGGTTGCAAAATTTTTGGCGACAAAGAGGAAGTAAAGCAACGCCTTATTGATAACACGCTCGAAGTTTTGGGGTGGAAAAAATGAATCAAAGCGGATTTGTTAATATAATTAAGCCTACGGGCATGACATCGTCAGATGTGGTTTTAAAAGTAAAAAGAATTCTTGGAACAAAAAAAGTAGGGCATCTTGGAACTCTTGACCCTGCGGCGTCGGGGGTTTTGCCGATTGCGGTGGGCAGAGCAACAAAGTTTTTTGATTATTTTTTATCAAAAGACAAAGTTTATGTTGCAAGTGTAATTTTTGGAATAGAAACAGATACACTCGATAGTTTTGGCAAAGTTTTAAATACCAAAAATAGTGAGGTCTCGCTTGCACAAATAAACAGCGTACTCTATAAATTTATTGGAGAAATAGAGCAAATTCCGCCAAAGTTTTCTGCCATAAAGATTAACGGGAAAAGGGCTTATGATCTTGCAAGAGAGTCCGCAAACTTTGAAATCAAGCCTCGAAAAATTAATATTTATTCAATAAAAGCGCAAAGTTTGCCAAATAAAAATGAATTTTTGTTTAAAGTTCATTGCTCTGCGGGAACTTATATTAGAACTCTTATGACAGACATAGCACATGAAATTAACGGCATTTGCACCGTGCCTGTGATAATAAGAGAAAAAAGCGGACTGTTTGATATTAACTCAGCGATAACGCTTGATGAGCTTGAAGAAACAAAAAATGTTCAAACTATTCAAGAGGTTTTTTCGCAAACAAAAATTTTTGATGTTAATGAAAAAGTCTGTCACAAGCTATTTAACGGAATAAAAACGCCTTTAACTGAAATAGGTGTTGATATTGAAGAAAATCTTTATTTTTTTGCAAAATACAATAATGATTTAATAGGTTTTTATTTGGCGGAAAATGGGTTTGCAAAACAAATAGTTTATCTTTATAACAGTTAGGAGAAATTTATGATAAAGTTCGGACCATCGGGATTTAGTGAAGATTTTGCAAAGGAATATAATTCAACCGAAAAAATCCCACAATGGCTTAAAATGCATGGGCTAAATTGTTATGAACTGTCTTTTACAAACGGCATAAGGCTTTCTGACGAAACCGCAAAAAAGTATGGCGAAATTTTCTTTGAAAACAATATTGAAATCTCGGTTCATGCTCCATATTATATCAATTTTGCAAATCCCGATCCGGAAATGATTGAAAAATCTGATATGTATATTATTGCGTCGCTTCAAAAAATGCAACATTTAAAAGCAAAAAAATTGGTTTTTCACCCCGGAACAAAATTAAAGCTTTCAAGAGAAGAGGCTTTTGAAAATGTTTACAATAACATAAAACAATTAATTTTGAGGCTGGACGAACGTGGAATGAGCGATTTTATTTTGTGTCCCGAAACCATGGGCAAACACGGGCAAATCGGAACAGTTGAAGAAATTGCAAAAATTTGTACTCTTGACGAGCGAATTATTCCCACAATTGATTTTGGTCATGTTAATGCGTTTGGTTTAGGTTTGCTAAAAACAGAGGCTGATTTTGAAAGTATTTTTGAAACCTTAAAAAAATATTTGGGTGAAAGATTTAATAAGATTCATATTCATTTTTCAAAAATTCAGTTTGGCGAAAAAGGCGAAATAAGGCATTTGACTTTTGCCGACACAGAGTATGGCCCTGATTTTGAAATTCTTGCAAAAGTGTTAAAAAAATATGATGTTGAAGCATGTGTGATTTGCGAGTCTGCGGGCACTCAAACCCAAGACGCTGTTATTATGAAAAACATTTTAACTAGCTTATAATTTTTAAATAAATGAATTGATTTTTGATTAAAATTATGATATTATAATTTTAGAACTTCAAATGAAGTAAATTTTTTAGCGGAGGATTTATGATTACAGCAGGCGATTTAAGAAAAGGCGTAACTTTTGAATATGAAGGCAAGGTATATGTTGTTGTTGACTTTTTGCATGTTAAACCGGGAAAGGGTGCTGCATTTGTTAGAACAAAACTTAAAAATGTTATAACAGGTCAAGTTATTGAATTAACTTTTAACCCGGTAACAAAATTTGAAAAAGCTCAAATTGAAAGAAAGCAAATGCAATATCTTTATAGTGATTCAGGCTTATACTACTTTATGGATAATGAAACCTATGAACAACTTCCACTTAACCATGACCAAGTTGAAGATGCTCTTCAATACATTGTTGAAAATATGGACGTTACCATTCAGTTCTATAAGGGCGAAGCTTTTAGCGTCGAACCACCAAACTTTGTTGAACTTAAAATTGTTGAATGTGAACCGGGTGTTCAAGGCGACACATCTAAGGCAGGAAACAAACCAGCAAAACTTGAAACAGGTCTTGTTCTTCAAGTTCCATTGTTTGTTAATAATGGTGACACAATAAGAATTGACACAAGAACCGGAACATATATGTCAAGAGTTTAGTTTAAACTATAAAATATGCCAAATTACGGCATATTTTTTTTTGCAAATTTTTCATTATTTTGCTTCAACTTTAATAAGTTATAGCAGGGGTGAAAATGTTATATAATATTTTGCCGGAGTGGCTTTTTAATCTGATAAACAAAAACTTTATTTTGGAGTATGTTTATGAAATCAGAGTAAGAATAAACAAGCCCATAACAATTAACTATAAGGGCAACTACCAAGTGCTTGTAGACAAAGACAATTTTAAGCACCCGCCGATTTGTGCTACAAAAGATTTGGTAGAATATATTTTGTCTGTTTCAACAAAGCAGTCGCTCTATGCTTTTAATGACCAAATAAAGCATTGCTACATTACTACTGATGCGGGTATCAGAATTGGGGTTTGCGGAACGGTTGTTCAAAACTCGGGCGCAGTTTCCACAATAAAAAACATAACTTCACTCAACATCAGAATTTCGCATCAGGCTCTTGGTTGTTCAGAACCGATAATAAATTTTGTTTGCGCTGCAAGAACAGTAAAAAACACTCTTGTGATTTCGCCTCCCGGGGCGGGAAAAACAACACTGATTCGTGACCTTGCCAACAAACTTTCAAATGAAAAAAACATCAATAATATTTTGGTAGTAGACGAGCGTTTTGAGATTGCGGGAAGCTTTGGAAATCAAAACATAGAGGTTGGTGAATTTGTTGATGTTATAAGTGGTTCAAACAAAAGTTTTGCTTTTTTTGAGGCTCTTAAAACCATGTCGCCAAGTGTGATAATCACTGACGAAATTTCGGAAGAAGAAGATATAGCTTCTATTAAATCGGCAATCAAATCGGGCGTAAAAGTTATTGCCACGGCACACGCGGAAAGCATAAAAGATTTAAAGTTTAAAAAGCATTTTGACAAACTTCTGGAAAATAAATTTTTTGAACGAATAATTGTGCTGTCAACAAGAAACGGAGTGGGAACAATTGAAGGCGTTTTTGACGAAAATTTAAGAGCGATTTATGTTCCGTATATGTTATGAAAATTTTGATTTGTGTAGTTGTTTTTGGTGGTTGCGGACTTTTTGGTTACCTTTATAAAAGAAGGCTAAAACAAGAGTGCGACTTGGTGGAATTTTTGTTGGAATTTGAAAAATATTACAATTCTAACATGACGCTTTTTAAAAATAATGTGGTAGAAATTATTAACAATTTTTTAAACCTAAAAAAAGATTCCAAAGCAAAATTCAATCAAATTATAATTTGCAACAACAGTATTTTTGAGGCAAACGAAAGTGAACTTAAAAAATATATCACAAACGAATCCATGCGTTCCGTTATCAAAAATTATTTAAACGGATTAGGCAAAAACGATTATGAGTTTGAAAAAGAAAAAAATAAAAATTTTGAGGATTATATATTAACCGAACTGTCTAATTCCAAAAAGAATTTAGAGCAAAAAGGCAATTTGTATTTTAAATTATCGCTGGCACTCGGTGCGGTTTTATGTATAATAATTTGGTGAAATTATGGATGTTTCTATACTTTTTAAAATAGGTGCAATAGGCATTTTAACAACTGTTATTTGTCAGCTGTTTCAACATCAAGGCAGGGGCGACCTTGCGACTCTTGTTGGACTTGCCGGGCTTGTTATTGTTTTGGTTATTGTGCTTTCTATGGTAAGTGATTTGTTTTCAACAATAAAAACTTTGTTTGAACTTTATTAAAATAACGCAGTTTAGTTCGATTTTGGTTAAAAAATGATATTAAAAATAGTAATAGTTGCCATTATTTGTGTATTTATATCATCTTGCGTAAAACCATATAATGCAGAAATTGCAAATTTGGTTAGTGTTTGCGGTGGGGTGATAATTTTTTTGCTTTGCGTTGATGAGCTAAAAGAAATTATAAACTATATTGTTGACATTGCAAATGTTTCAAATATAAACTTTGACTTTTTAACAATTATATTAAAGATTTTGGGTGTGGGCTATGTGACTGAATTTGCATCTGATATAGCCGAAGATTTTGGCAACAAAACGCTGTCTTCAAAAGTTTTGCTTGGGGGTAAAATTGTGATATGCGGCATGACAATTCCTATTATAAAAAAATTGCTTTCAATGCTGTTATCCTTCTTGTCATAGCGGCATCAATTTTGTGTTTGTTTAAACAAAAACCTTTGGCTTATGCATATGCCGAACCCACCGAATCAGTAACCGAAGAAGAAATAAAAGAAAATATTAATGACATTTTGGGAGGCATTGATTCTGACGCGCTAGATGACTATTTGTCTAATGATTTTGAAACGGATTTTTTGTCGGCAAATTCCTTTAAAGAACTTGTTGCAAAAATTTTAGACGGCTCTTATTTTGACGAATACGGCTCACTTGCAGAAGCAGTAACAGACTTTTTCAAGCAAAACATAAAAGGACTTTTTTCTGTTATATTAACCTTGTTTGTAATGGTTTTGTTGCATCAAATATTCAGCAATTTTTGTTCGGAAAAACATGAAGATTTAAAAAAGGCAATGCATATAGTTTTTTCGCTTTTAATAGCCTTAACCGTTATAATTTTGTTCAAAGATATTGCTTCTACTATTAGCGATACCATTACAAAAATTTTTGATTTTACAAAGATTTTGTTTCCCATACTTTTAAACCTAATTTTACTTTCGGGAGCAGCCGGTTCGCATTCCGTTTACAGTTCACTGTCGGTGTTTTTGCTAAATACAGGCTCTTATGTTTTTGTATATATTTTGCTTCCGATTTCCATTTCTATATTGCTTCTCAGTGTTGTGGGTTCTGCTCTTGGCGGAAAACGATTTTCAAAACTTTCGGATATTTTAAAGACGGTTTTTAAATATTTGATTACTATATTTTTTGGAATATTCGGCGTTCTTTCTGCGGTTAATTTGATTATGTCGGGTGCAAAAGACGGCGTAAGTTTAAAGATAACCAAATTTGCAATAAAAAATTATATTCCTGTGCTTGGTGGCTATATTTCAGACGGGTTTGACTTTGTTCACACTTGTTCTGTGTTGGTAAAAAATGCTTTTGGCGTTTGCGGAATTTTGCTGCTTTTGTTTATGGTTTTAAGACCGCTGATAATATATTTGGTATATTTGCTTATGTTTAAGGTTTTAAGTTTGTTTGTTTCTTTTATCGGTGCAGACCATTTTAGCTCTATGTTTGAAAATGTATCAAAATGTATGTCCTATTTTATAGCGGTTTTGGTGGGCGTGTTTATGATATTTTTTGTTTTTATCTATTTGCTGGTTTTGTCTGTTTCGGTGGTGTAATGGTTATTTATAATTTGGTTTTGGCGTTTGTGGTTTTGGAAATTATTTATGAACTGATTGAACTTATTTTTCCGATAAAAAAAATGAGGTCGGCGGTTAAGTCTTTTGTGTTGCTTGTTATGCTTACTGCTTTGTGTAGTTATATTTTTTCTTTATTTTAATAATATTGGCAATTTTTATTGCATAAAATTTAATGGTGGTTTATGAAATTATTGGATTTTTCAACAATCAAAAAAAAGATGTCAAATCTTAAAAATTCTAACAAAAAAGTATTGCTCACGGGAATTGCTTTTGTTGTTATTGCACTTATGCTGGTTATAAGTATTTATGTTCCAAAGAGTGCAAAGAATTCGGCAAAATCAGATGGCGGAACTTCTCAAAAAATATTGATTACAGACTATGCCGCATCAATCGAAAACAAACTGTCGAGCATGCTGATGCAGATGGAAAGTATTAATAAGGTTTCTGCCTTTGTCATGATAGATTCCACGCCCGAAATAAAGTATTTGACGGAAACCGAAGAAGTTACTACCACAAACAAAGACGGAGAGATCACAACTTCAACAAAATCCACCACAGTTGTGTTTGAAAAAAACGGTTCGATTTCGACGCCTGTTGTGGTGACTACAATTATGCCAAAGGTAACGGGCGTGTTGATTGTGGTAAATAATATAAGTGCTTCGACAAAATATAATATTGTTCGAGCAATCTCAGTGGTTCTAAACATAGAGGAATCATGCATAAACATATTACAGGAAAGTTAAAAGGAGCGTTGGTTATGAAGATTGTATATTTTAGGGAGGTAGGAAAAATGTTAACAAAAAAGAAAAAGATTTTAATTTTATTCGGAATGGTTGCACTTTTGGTTGTGACAGGTTGTTTGAACTTGTTTTTAAACAAAAATGCAGACAATGTGCCAACATCAAGTTATGAGAGTGCCAGCTTTTTAACAAGTTATAGGGCAACAAAAAAGGAAACAAGAGAAACTATGCTTAGCTATTATAACAACATTATCAAAACATCAACAGATGCAGAGCAAATTATCGAAACAAATGCATTAATATCTAATCTTGCGGCAAAAATGGAAAAAGAAACAGTGCTTGAAGGTATGATTATGGCTGCCGGTTATGATGACGCGGTAGTTACTGATTCTGACGGTTCATATACTGTTATGGTTAAAAGCAATGGACTTAACGCTGATGATGTTGCAAAAATCTTATCTATTTTGGTAAAAGAAACAGGTACTTCCGCAACTAATGTAAAAGTAACTTCTGTTTAAAATTATAAAAGCAAAATATGCAGGGCAAGGGCTCTGCTTTTTGTTTTATTATCTGTAAAAATTGTTAAATAAAATTGATTTTAAATATCTTATATGATATAATCAGTTTGAGTAAAGTAATGGAGTAAATAATTATGGCAAAAAAAGTTAAAGCAGTTGTTATTGACGAAGATAAAGTTAAAGACAATGTAACTTACAAAAGAAATGTGGTTATCAGCATTGTTTCGCTTGCAACACAAGAGATTAACGGAATTGCATCTATTTCAAGAACTGCTGTTTCACCATTTAGAAGTGCCCTCAGCAAAAATGTAAGCAGAGGCATTATTGTTGAGTTTACAAACGAAGGCAATGTGCTGATTGATGTTTTTGTAAATGTAAAATTCGGCTATTCTGTTAAAGATGTTGCATTTAGGGTGCAAGAAAATATCAAGTCAAGCGTGGGCTCTATGACAGAGTTTAAAGTAGAAGCCGTTAATGTTCATGTTGTGGGCGTAACTTTTAACGATTTAGACAGCGATTTTGTAAGCTAAAATTTCAGTTGAGGGAAATATGGAAGGCTTTTCTAATGAGGAAGTGTTAAAATATTTGAAAGAAATGGGCTTGCCAAAAAGCAAGCTTTTAGTTTCTGACGAATTTATTAATATTTATTCTCTTTTGGGAATTGAGCCAACCTTTCATGAAGACGGTTCAAGGGTTTTGACGCCTTATGAGATTTTGGGAGTTTTTCCAAAGTTTTCCGAGCAAGGTTATGAAATTCCGATAGTTTTTGTGCTTAAAAACAGAGTAGGCAAAATAGGAAAGTTTCAAGGACAAACCGTTAAATTCTCTTGCAAAAACAACAAGGTAAAAGACAATAAAAGCACGCTTGAAGAATTGAAATCAAGATACAAACGAGCTGTGCTTGACGGAAAGCAAGCAGAGGCTGATGAGCTTTTTAAAATGATAGATGCACTTTCTGGCGGAAAGGCAAAAGAGGTTCTTCGTTCGTTTTTTGATTACACAAAATATTATAAAAAAATAAAAAAGCAATTAATTATTGATTTGTTTGCACATTTTTTTATGCTTTATATATATTCTATGATAAGTGCAGCAAAAGGCGGAGTTGTAAGAAAGAACAAGATTTTTAAGCCTTTTAAAAGCGGAGAAATAGAAATGGTGTCAGCACCAAAGCAAGATGACGGCAATAATTTGGTTTTGGAGCAGAAAGAAATTTTAAGACCCACTGATTTTGGAATACACAATATAAAAAGCATAACAATAGAGCAAAATGTTTCTAGTGTTGAAGATTCTGTAAAAGTAAAGGTTTCTGACGGCGGAAATAACCATGAGTCTATTGTGCCTAATGTTCAGCAGCCAATTATTGAAAAACAACAACCTTCATTTGTAGAAGGAAAGCCTAAACAAGAAATTAAAAAGCCAAAATCATTTACCGAACAAATTATGGATATGTTGTCGTTTGAGGAAATGGGTTCTGACTCAAAAAGATATGCTATTGACGAGAGTTTTAATTATTCGACTTCAAATTTTTTGCAAGAAGACGAAAGTTTTTATCAAAATAATCAAAAAATAGGTTTAGACCCTCAAAGATATAGCGAATCGGATTTTTTTGGCGAACTTAGCAGTGAACAGTTTGAATCAATGCAAAATCAGTTTGGAAGCAAAGGTTTTGAAGAAATTGAGCACTTGTCTGAAACAGATGTTAATGAAAATTTTGAAGAAAAAAGAGAGTCTGTTTTAAAAAAGAAAAAAAGAGTTATAATAAAAAAATATGGCTCGGAGTTTAACGGTTCAACCAAAGAAACAAAAAGTTTGGAAGACCAAAATGTTCAAGAAAAAATGTATGATTTTGAAGGATAAAGGAAAATAAAAATGAGTAGAAGAGAAGCAAGAGATGTTGCATTTAAATTAGTGTTTGAATTTATGTTCAGTGGCGAAAAAAAGGAAGAGCTTGTCAGTGAGTATGCCTCAGATTTTTCCGGCAAAGATAAAAATGACGATTTGGCATATGTAAACGAAATTTATAACGGAGTTGCAGAGCATTACGACGAGCTAAACCAAATTTTGTCTGAAAGTGTGGAAAAGTTTGAACTAGAAAGGCTTTACAAGGTTGACAGAGCCTTGCTTCTTTTGGCGATTTATGAAATAAAATTTGTGAAATCTGTGCCATTTAAGGTTAGTGCGAACGAAGCAATAACTTTGGCAAAAAAATATTCAACGGAAAAAAGTGCAAAATATATTAACGGTGTGCTTTCAAAATTTGCGGATTAGAAAGGGGTTATAATGAAAACTTTAACGCTATCGGTTGTGCAATTTAATACCTTTGTAAAAAACATCTTTGATGCCGAAGAGTTTTTGCATGATATTAGCATTTTCGGTGAAGTAACAAATTTTAAAATATCCGGTGCAAATGCATACTTTGACCTAAAAGACGAAGGTGCGCTTCTTTCTTGCGTAAAGTTCGGGGCAGACGGTCTTAATATTAAAAACGGCGACAGAGTAACCGTTTTTGGAAAGGTCAATTTTTATGTTAAGTCGGGAAGATTGAATTTTATTGTTGCAAGGGCAGCCGCTGCTGGCATGGGTGACCTTTATCAAAAGTTTTTGGAACTTAAAGAAAAACTTGAAAAGCAAGGTCTTTTTAAAGAAGAAATAAAAAAGTCAATTCCGAAATTTGCAAAAAAGGTGGGAGTAGTTACAAGTGAAACGGGCGCGGTAATAAGAGATATAATTCATGTTGCAAGACGAAAAAATCCTTATACAGACATTATTGTTTTTCCGTCAAAGGTTCAAGGCATAGGTGCGGAAGACGAACTTTGCAAAGGAATAGAATATTTTAATTCAAGAAATGATATAGACACAATTATTGTTGCAAGAGGCGGTGGTTCAATAGAAGATTTGGCGCCTTTTAACACAGAAAAGATAGTAAAATCAATTTACAGCAGCAATATTCCTGTAATTTCTGCCGTTGGGCATGAAACTGATTTTACTCTTTCGGACTTTGCTTCGGATTTAAGAGTGCCGACTCCGTCCGTTGCGGCAGAGGTCGCATTTTTTGACTATTTTGAACAGCTTAATTTTATTGGTCAGTTGGCGGAAACAAATTATTATTTTGTTAGCAAATTGTTAAAACAAAATCAAAACAATTTGTTTAACTTTCAAAGCCAAGTTATTGATAAAACAAAACTCAAATTAGGCGAGTCAAAATCAAAACTTTTTTCGCTTGTTAAAGATATAGAAAATTTGGCTGACAAAAATATAAAGGCTTGTGAAAACAAAATCAATGCATCAATCGCTGTTATTGACAAACTTAATCCTCTTAAAATTTTGAAAAACGGCTACGCTGTTATTCAGCAAGGTAATAAAAGGCTAAATAGCGTGAATAATGTTGATGTGGGCGAAAACATTTTAATAAAACTTTGTGATGGTGAAATTTCTGCTACTGTTACAAATAAAAGTTTAAAGGAGAACAACTTATGACATTTGAAGAAGCTTTACAAAAATTAGAGAAAATCAAAGACGAACTAGACAGTCCCGAAATCACATTGGATAAGTCGCTTTCTCTTTATGAAGAAAGTGTAAATTACACAAAACTTTGTTTGGATTTGTTGAAACAAACAGAGGGCAAAATTGTTGCCGTAAAAAGCGAAATAGATAAAATTATCGAAAGACCATTAGACACAGACAAGGAGTAAATTATGCTTCAAAGCTTAACCATAAAAAACATAGCACTTATTGATAATCTCACAATAGATCTTTGTGAGGGGTTTAATGTGCTTACAGGTGAAACAGGTGCAGGAAAGTCGCTTATTATTGATTCGCTTGCACTGCTTTTGGGTGAAAAGGCAGACAAAAGCTTGATTTCTTATGGTGAGCAATTTGCGAGTGTGGAGGCGGTTTTTCAAACGGATTTGGAAGAGGTTTTAAACAAACTTGAAGATTTTGGATTAGAAAAAGAAAACACAATTATAATTTACAGAAAACTTTCTGTCGACGGCAAAAATGAGTGCAGAGTTAACGGAAAGTCGTTTACGCTTTCGATGCTAAAAACAATAACCGCACCGCTTATGGATTTGCATGGTCAATTTCAGCACCAAGAACTTTTAAGGGAAGAAAATCAACTTAGAGCGCTTGATGACTTTGGCGGAAGTGAACTGATGCTTGCAAAAAAAGCTTACATGGACGTTTATTTTGAATTAAAATCAACTTTAAAACAACTTTCGGGCTTTAACTTTGACAGTCGTGACAGAGAAAAAATGATTGACTTATATACTTATCAAATCAATGAAATTGAAGAGGCCAATTTTGTTGAAGGTGAGGAAGAAAGTTTAAAAGAATTTCGCATTAAAGTTTTAAATCAAGAAAAAATTGCCTTGTCATTAGACAGAGTTTCCTCTTATTTTGAGGGTGGCGGTGAGGTTTTCGGTTTGCTCGAACTTGTAAAAAAGTGCGACCATGAACTTCTTGATATTATAAAATATTTGCCGGAACAAGAAGAGCTTTCAAAGCGTTTGTCTTCGGTCAGGTATGAAATCGAAGATATTGCAGATGTTGTTGAAAGTGCAAAAGCTGGGCTTGAATTTGACGAAGGCGCGGCGGAGGCCAATGAAAAGCGTTTGGATTTGCTTACTTTGCTAAAAAAGAAATACGGCGCAAACATAAGTGAGATTAATTCGTATTTGGCAAAAATTAAGGGAGAATATGAAAAACTTATAAATTCTGCTGAAATTGTTGAAAAGCTCGAACAACAAAAAGAGCAGTTATCTGAAAATTTAATAGAAAAAGCCGCAGTTTTGACCCAAATCAGAAAGAATACGGCTTCAAAACTAGCTGATAGCGTAAAAAAAGAACTTTCGGAACTTTCTATGAAAAATTCTGAATTTTATATACAATTTAATAATTTGTCTATTGACAGTTGCGATATTAACGGTTTTGACCAAATAGAGTTTATGTTTTCCGCCAACTTAGGTCAGCCGGCAAAACCATTGAATAAAGTTGCCAGCGGTGGCGAAATGAGCAGGTTTATGCTTGCGGTAAAAAATATTACGGCAGATATTGACCATGTTGATACTATGATTTTTGACGAAATAGACACGGGAATAAGTGGAGATACCGCCAATGTGCTTGCACAAAAACTTGCTTCTATCGGAAAAAACCATCAGGTTATTTGCGTAACTCACTTGGCTCAGGTTGCTAGTCATGGACAAAATCATTACAAAATAACAAAGTTTGTGGATAACGGAAAAACCAAAACTTTTGTAGTGAAATTAGGTTATGACGAGCGTATTGAAGAGATTGCAAGAATTATCGGTGGAGAAGTTTCCGATTATTCAAGACAGCACGCCAAATTGATGCTGGATTCTTGTGGCAGATAATATATTGGAATAAAAATAATCAAAGTTTTTATGAATAATTATTAATATTGAACAAAAACTACTTATATTAGGAGTAGTTTTTTTATGAAAAAATTTTCTGCAAAAAAATTTTTAATGCGAATTTTTATCTTCATAGTTTGCGTATTAAGTTTTGGCGTAGTTCTTTTTAACCCAATTTCAATAAACAACACTCCTTCAAAATTTTGTGCTTATCAAGCAATTAGCAGCTTGCCAAGTTTTAGTGATATAATAAAAAGCTTATTCAAAAAAAATATTGTGCCAGAATCAACAAACACAGAAAAAATTTATGTTTATCTTGGCGGATTTCCGCTGGGCTTTACTATTTCTTGTTCGGGTGTTGTGGTAGTTGCCGTTTCTAATCCTTCTTGTGAATTAAAAGAAGGCGACATTTTAATTAAAATAGAAAATGAAGAAGTAAACAGTGCAGAACAAATTTTAAACATCATTAACAGTGAAAAGTATGCAGGCAAAGAGCTTAACATTGCGTATAACAGAGGCTCTGAAACTAAGTTTGGCAAACTTACACCGATTTATGATGAGGTTCAAAAAATTTATAAACTTGGACTTTGGATAAGAGATAATGCTGCGGGTGTGGGAACTTTGACTTATATAAGAAAAGACAATCACCGTTTTGGAGCATTGGGACACCCCGTTTGTGATATTGATACGGGTGCACTTATGCCTGTAAATTCGGGAAATATTTTCAGATGTAATGTTGTTGGTTACAAAAGGGGCGCAAAGGGTGCACCGGGAGAGCTTAAAGGTCTGTTTTTAAGAAATGGCAGTATGCTTGGTTCGTTAGACCAAAACAACAAATTCGGTGTTTATGGAACTTTTGAAAACAGTTTTATAGAGGCTTATAATTCAGAGCTTGTTGAAGTTGCAAGAAGTAATGAGGTAAGAAGCGGAAAAGCAAAAATAAGGTGTACCATAGACGGCCTTACACCAAAAGATTATGATATAGAAATTGTAAAAACATATTTTAACGGAGCAAAAGATAACAAAAGCATGTTTATAAGAGTTACCGACAAAGAACTTATTTCAAAAACGGGCGGTATTGTTCAAGGTATGAGCGGAAGCCCGATTATTCAAAACGGAAAATTGGTAGGTGCGGTAACTCATGTATTTGTTTCTGACCCAACAAAAGGCTACGGTGTATTTGCAGATTATATGATTAATAATTAACAAAATGCGACATATAGCGACAAGGCTTGAATGTTTAAAACAAATTTATTCAAAAAACTTTAATATAATTCAAAATTATTTAATTTTATT